>JANLQI010000204.1:0-4100 GCA_031367705.1 Saprospiraceae bacterium
TTTCGCGCAACGTTGCCGCCACTATCCTTATATCTTTATATAAAGATGTTGTCGTCGAACTACCGCCCGTACCCGCTAAATCAGCAGCCCCGTTCAAAGTTGTGGCATGCACGACTTTGATTTTGTCCAAAGCCACATCTAATTCCTCGGCAGCAAGCATCGCAAAACCCGTAAAAATGCCCTGCCCCATCTCCACTTTTGGCGATTTAAGGGTTATGGTATTATCGGCATTGACCTCAAACCACATACCCGCATCGAAATTCAAAATGCCCGAAGGCAAGTCCATTTCAGCCGTAAAACCGCTGATTTTGCGTCGAATCGGTGAACGTCCGAAGTACAATAATGCCGCAGTACCCGCCAAACCGATACCTGCGCGGGTGAGAAATTTCCGTCTTGAAAATTTCTTTTTAGGTGTATTTTCTTTATTTTCTGTTGACATTTTATTGTTTTATTACAGATTTACGAAATTTTGAAAATTTCGTAAATCTTGGTTTAACCTCAATTTACATCTTTATATCTTTACATCTTTATTTTTTGCTGCTTCAAAACAGCCGCTTTTTGAATCGCTTTTATAATACGTGGATGCGTGCCGCAACGACAGATATTGGTGATACTGTTCCTAATATCGTCCTCCGTCGGGTTCGGTTTTTCTTCCAATAATTTGGCAGCCGCCATCATAAACCCAGGTTGACAATAGCCGCATTGAGGCACTTGAATATCCAACCACGCCTGTTGAACAGGGTGCAAATGCGCTTCATCGGGCGATAAACCTTCAATAGTTGTTATTTTTTTGCCTTCGGCTAATTGTGCAGGATAGGAACACGAGCGCACCAAATCGCCATCCACGTGCATGGAACAAGCACCACACAAGGCTTTTCCGCAACCGAATTTTGTTCCTTTCAGTTTCATTTCATCGCGTATGACCCACAGCAAAGGCATATTTGGGTCAACCTCGACGCTGGTAGGCTTGTTGTTTACTATTATATTTAATTTCATAAATGATTGATTTAGAATTATTTGAGTAAATTTTATGATTTTTACTGAGGGGGTTCTCCTTAACTTTTCTGTTATTCTAACCTTATATGTATAGGTAAAGAAAGAGCTACTCTAACCGTTTTACCGTTTTGCCGTCCCGCTTTCCATCTTGGCATATTATTAATGACGCTTTTCATTTCGTTACATTGTAGAGGGCAATTACGGAATTTACAACTGTCAAATATTGCTCGTCCGTTTTTCTCTACAACAAACTGCAGCATCATTCGACCACACAAATCCATACTATCATTTTTGGGATATTTCAAATTTTGAGATAAATACTTGAATAAAGCTGCTTGACCACCTGGGTATTCGGGGTTTTCCTCTACAATTGTATAGATTTTATTATCCTTTTGCCCTAAAAAACAGGCATTGCCAAAAAAGGAAATGATAAATAAGATTGTCATTAGTTTTATCATTTTTGATCAATTTATTTTGAACTGTCGACATTTTGTCGATAGTTCAATTTTACGATTGCTGCTCATTATTCAAAACCTCATTATCTGTTCACCCTTTAAGCAACTTGTTAGAAACCGTTACTAAAATATTCATTTGCTGAATAGCAATATCGTTTAATCTTTTTAGACGCTCCTCTGAATTTAATCCTTGCTTGATAAATTCTGCATTTAAGTTTTCCAAATTAACCAGCACGACAAGCTGTTCAGGTGAGGCATAATCGCGCAAATTGCCCTTCATTTCTGGATTATTGAGTTTCCATACCTTAGCTGTCATTCCAAATAGAGCAAGATTCAACAAGTCTGCTTCATTGGCATAAATGACACCTTCCCCTTTAGTTTGCTTCAAACGGGGTGGAATCAAAAAACTTTTAACAGCATCAGTGTGAATATGATAATTAATTTTAGAAAGATTCCGCCGTAAATTCCATTCCAAACCTTTAATATTATTCTCTTCTTCTTTAAGCCGTTGAAATTCTTTTATCAAATAAAGCTTGAAAGCAGGAGAAAGCCATGAGCCAAATTCAAACGCAATATCCCGATGAGCAAATGTGCCACCGCCATATCTACCTGCTTTCGAGAAAATACCTATGGCAGCTGTTGCATCTACCCATTTCTTAGGGGTCATCAAAAAAGTATTCGTCCCAGATTCAGTTTTAAACCTCTCGAATTCGAGAGGTTTAAAACTCGGATTATAAAGGCTTTCCCAAAGCCCCATGAAATCTATGGAGTAGCGCGTCCGCATCCAGTTATAAATAAACTGCTCATTTCCGCCCGCTCCTTTTGCCATATCTGTTAGCGAAATAAAGTCAGATTCGTTGCTTTCTATAAGTGTGATTTCAGTTCCTTGAACTGTAATTTTACGTTTACTCATTTTAAAATTTTATTAAGTCCATTTTTATGAAAAAAAACGACTAAAAGTATTTCATATTCAGTCCTTCGCTTAATGCGAATACCTCAATTTTCCGATTCCAAAGTAAAAAAACTACATCATTTTCAACACATTTAAAAATAAAGATGTAAAGACATAAAGATATAAATTCAATGACTAACCTTTCAATTCTGCTTGCGCTTCTTTCAACCAATCCCGACAATATTCCTTTGCCCGATGTTCAATACTTTCACTGTATTTGTCCAAATCAAGGGTTTGATTCCCCATTTCAGCATAAAAACGCTTGTAATCATCTTTTGCTTTGTCGAGGGCAGCTTGATATTGTACACCATATTCTTTTTTAAAATCTTCAAAATCGAATGTCGGAGAAGGTGCGGCTTGTTTTTTCAAAATGCGATTCATGGTCTCATTCATGAGTGAAAAATCTTTATTTACAGACTTATTAGGTGTTATAATTTTGACCCCCTCAGTATGAGTAAACAATTCAGGTGTTTGAGACGGTATTGCTGTGTTTACAACCTTTGGTTTTACATTGGTTGTTGTTTTAAAATTCTGTGCCATCGAAAAACGCTCTTCTAACTCACTGTCTTTCATCGTTTTACGTCTTTCTAAAACACTTTCAACGAAACGTGCATGAAGCCCATCTTCCGTCAATTTTCCACTTTTAAACCAATTGACAAATGCCCCTGCTTTCTGTTTTGATTGGCTTTTAGCATCAAAAAATGACCACATATCTTGAAAAAACAAGTCTTCAAAACCTTTTAAAGGTTCATAATTCACTTTTTTATCCGTAAATATGGTGTCCAAAACGAAAGTGCTGTTGATGCCTTTTTCGGTCAAAAAATCGTATGCTTTGCGCTGTACACGGGTCAATGTCTCCAATTTTGCCTTTTTTGCCGACCCCACTGGACTTGTATCCTTTTTTACTGAGGGGTCTGTTTGAAGCGATTTGGCGGGTTTTGGTTCAGATAACCCCAAACGCTCGTCTATATTTGACAATAAATTGAGCGAAGTTGGTTGCTCTTTTGGTTCGTTGTCATAGATGGTGAATTCAAGGCTGATTATCTTTTTGCCTTCTTTTTCGGCTTCTGCATAGGTAAATCGAATATCGGTATATTGTTCCAATTCCTGTTTAGCGGGTTCTAAAACCCAACGCTTAAATTCATAATACTCAGGATATTTGTTTTCAATACGCAACCAAAATTTCAAGTCAATAATGCTTAAAACAACCGATTCCCGCTTGTATTGATGCCTTTTTAGGACTTCATACATACGTGTACTGTGTCCACTCAAATACACCACATTGCTGATATTGAACAGCGTAAAATGCTCTTTTAGTTGCAAAAGAAACGGTTTTAGCTCCAAACTGAACGTAAAAGTGTATTCACCTGATTTGCGATTATAGCGCAACGACGTAATCCAAACCGCTTGAACATCCTCATCGCCTTCCGAAAAACGAATCGGCTGCGTGTTGAGGTTGTTCATCATTTTGAAGATGTCCTCTTTATTTGCCACACGCCGCCGCCCATCAAAATTCATGATGCGCGCAATATCTTTATGGTGAACCTTGTATTGACGAAATTCTGTATCGTGTTGCGATATTTTTGAGAGCAAAAACAGAACAAAAAACTGTTCTCTTGACCCCAATTTATAGCTGGTTTCAATCAGCTTATTCGATTTAACAATTGCCATACGAATTTGTGATATGATTTTTAAAG
>JANLQI010000289.1:0-6950 GCA_031367705.1 Saprospiraceae bacterium
ATTCAAATTCCTGTTTACTATACCTACCAATCCTTAGTCGAGCGCGACGGCTTCGGCGTTCCTTTCCGCAAACGTTGCTGCACTTTTCGCTCTTCATCGTCCATAATTTGAAGAATTTGCCGTGCTTGGTCTTTTTTCATCTCTTGTTGAGATTGTTGTTGTTGATTTTGCTGCGGATTTTGCTGTGGTTGCTGCGGATTTTGATCTTGTTTATCTTTCTGATTCGGATCTTGTTTGTCTTGATTTTGGTCTTTATTCTGCTCGTTTTGCTTGTCTTTGTTATCTTTATCGTCGTTTTTATTGTTTTTATCTTGATTCTCTTTGTCTTTTTGTTGCTGTTGTTGCTGCTGCTGCAACATACGTTGTGCCAATGCTAAATTCTTTTTAGCATCGGTATCATTCGGATTCATACGCAAAGCATTTTTGTAGCTGTCAATGGCTTTATCATATTCTTTTTTCCAAAAATGAGCATTGCCTTTATTGTATAATGAATTGAATTTCAATTTATTATCCTGTGTTTTGGCAGCAATGTCGCCATATTGTTTTGCCGCTTCATCATAGCGTTGTTGCTGATAAATCGAGTTTGCTAAGTTATAATCGCCTTTCGAAGAGCGTTCTGCTTTTTGCGCTTTGGTGTAGTTTTCTTCTGCCGATTTATAGTCATTATTGAGATAATCTCTATCCGCTTTTCTCAATAAAGTATGTGCCGTTTGTGCCGACACAACAGTGCCCGATGTAAAAATCAAAATAGAGAGCGATATTTCCAAAAAGCGCCCCCTCAGTATAAAATCCCTCTTTTCCATAAATCAATGAATATCAAACGATTAAAAAAATATTTTCACAAAAGTACACTCCTAATTTTTAATCCGCCATAATCAATCTCTAAATTTTTGTTAAAAAAAATAGGCAAGCCGTAACCTTTTTGCCGAACTTTGAATCATAGAATCAGAAAGTTAAACTATAAATGTGGACCAAATTGCTATTATTGATATCGACGCAGAGAGAATTGAACGCATACTGAAGGGTGATGCAACGGCTTTCCGCGAACTTGTGAATCGGCATAAAGACTATGCTTTCACGCTTGCATACCGTATTTTGAACAGCCGTGAAGATGCGGAGGAAGCGGCGCAAGATGCTTTTGTACGAGCGTATAATGGTTTGTCGGCCTTCAATCGTGATGCAAAATTCACAACATGGCTCTATCGCATCGTCGTAAATTGTGCTTTGACAGTGCAACAACGGCGCAAAATGCGGACTGAAGATGTTGACAATGTACGGACACTGAGGGGGGCAAATGACACGACAGACAACCTAAAACATAAAGAACAAAAGTATTACATACAAAAAGCCCTTAAACTTTTATCGCCCGACGATGTTACAATGATAACACTTTTCTATTTGAAAGAAAATTCTTTGGAAGAAATTGGCGACATTGTGGGTATCGAAACCAATACCGTAAAAGTAAAATTGCACCGCGCCCGAAAACGTTTGGCTGATGCGATGCAGACATTATTAAAAGGTGAAGCAAAAAGCCTTTTATAGAGATTCCGAATATCCGAACACCGAATAATTATTAACAAAATGACAGAAGAACAAATTTGGGATATCCTTGACGGCAATGCTTTGCCGGAAGTACAAAAGGAACACGCGCAATTGTTGAAAACAGATGCCGAATATCGGGCACATTTTGACAGTTATGCGACGCTGCATGACCAATTGTGTCATTTAGATTTGGATGCGCCTTCTATGCGGTTTGAACAAAATCTGATGGAACGGTTGAAGCCAGAGGTCAAAACAAAGCATTCAACGGACCGTTTGCCGTTGTTTTTCTTGGCAGCTATGTCTGTTTTAGCGGCTATTGTTTTGGCTTTAATGCCTAAATCAAGCGCGCCAACGCCCAAAACTGATTTTCCACTTTTGGAGTCGCTCAATACTGAGGGGGTCACTGCATGGTTCTCAAATCCAATTCTTTTTTATAGTTTTATCTTAATAAATGCCCTTTTGTTCTTTGTTATCTTAGATAAAAAGGTGTTTAAACCGTTTTTCGAAAAGAAAATGAGAGATAATGGATAGATGATAATGGATAATTGATAATGGATAGATGATAATGAATAATTTTATATAATTATCCATTTTCCATTATCATCTATCCATTATCAATTATCCATTATCAAATAAATTCTGATAAGCCTTCTTGCCAACCGTAGCGTTTGAATTTTTCAAAATCTTTATAGAAACGCAGCCCTGATTCGTACATACCGAATACCCGTTCAAAAGACCAAACTTCTGCCCACGATTTTATATCGCCTTCATATTGAAACAGCTTGCGAATCCTTTCCATTTTGTTGATTTCTGAAACAATAATAACTTTCCTTGCGCCTTGTTGTCGCGCCAATTTCAAAGAATCTTTATCCTTTTCCACAACGCCATGATGACAGACCTCTATGGCGAGGTACAAATCACCATTTTTATACCACAAAACATCAATTTCGTAGGGAAAATCGCTCAAACCATGCGGTTTTTTCTCAATAACGGCATCGAAACCTGACCATTCACCTATTTTTCGAAGCATATCAACCGTGGCGGAATGGATGGAATCACGTCGCAAATCGCCGCCATAAGCGAGTTGTTCATAGCGTTCTTCTAAGGTTTGAACTTCAATAACTGTATTATAACGTGTCGGAACTTGACGATAAGTCTTGGATTCTGCAATCAAAAAGTCATAACGATTGAGGTAGTCTGTGATGTCGTATTGTCCAAAAAAGCGCAAAAACCATACGCCATTCCGCAATTTGACAGTCGGTTTAAAGTTTTTAAAATCATTGCCCGACGCATAAATGTCATCAAAAATCTCCAAAATGAGGGATAACGGCAATAGAAAAACCCGTTTGTCGCTTTCACAAATCAGTAGCAAAAAGTAATTTCTATGGTTTTGATAAAAAAAATCCAAGCGCTTTTTGTCAAGCCGAAACAAGTATTCACGGCGGCGGGTACTGAGGGGTGCAAATTCGAGGTCAATCAAGATTTCATCGTTCAATGCATAGACCGATTCGCCCCATTCCGCTTTTGGCGAAAGGACAAAACCCAATTGTTCGATGCGCGTCAACACTTCGTTTTTTCCTAATTCCTGTTCTTTTTCCTGCTTGACCATATTGGGCGAAAGTAGGGAAAAATTGGAAAAAGCGTATTGTTTTGTTGGTAATACTGTAACAATTGCTTTTTTTCAAAAAACAAACTATATTTGTCTTTGCAAACATACCGATTTCTAACTAAATGATAATATATGAGAAAATGAACAAACAAGATTATATCCAATATTGGCAAAAAGGAGCTAAATCAGATTGGGAAGCGTCTAAAACGCTGTTTGAAAAAGGACATTATTTACAAAGTCTGTTTTTTGCACATTTAGTGCTTGAAAAACTGCTTAAAGCGCATTGGGTTAGAGACAATGAGACGGGTTTTCCGCCTCGTATTCATCGCCTAAAATCTTTAATGGATAAAACACTTTTGACCTTATCAATCGAAGAAATAAAAATTCTTGATGATATGGAAATCTATCAATTGGAAGGTCGTTATCCTGATTATCACAATCAAATAGGACAATTATGTACGCAGGAACTTACGTTGACGATTTTAGAGAGCGTCGAAACGCTAAAAAACAGCTTACTCAACAAGCTGCTATAGCCTTAGCTGAACAATTCGTAGCTGAGGTGATTCAGAACGGATTGCACGTTCGTCGGGCAATCTTGTTTGGTTCGTATGCCAAAAATGAGCAACATGAGTTGTCGGATATTGATTTGGCTTTGGTTGCTGATGAGTTTGAAAACAATCGTTTTGAGAATAATCGGCTTATTCAAGACATTAAAATTAAAAAACCTTACTTCGATATTGAAACACATACCTACAATACCGCCTATTTTGAACGCGGTGACAATGGCTTTATTGATGAAGAAATCAAGCCAAAAGGTATCGTCATACTCTGAAATCGTTCCTGTTTTGCTCTGAAATAGGAGGGAAATAGGAACTTATTCGACCCCTCAGTATCTGCGTGATACTGAGGGGTCGAATTTTTTTTAAATATCCAAAACCCAACAAATTGCCTTTTTTAGCCGTAAAAAATATACTTTTGCGAAATTTTTCAAAAGATAATTGTCTATGAAAATCAATGCTCTGCATCATGTCGCTGTTATTTGTTCAAATTATGCAGCATCGAAGGCTTTTTATACCGATGTTTTGGGTTTTGAGATAAAACAAGAGGTGTATCGTGCTGAACGTCATTCGTATAAATTGGATTTGATGATTGCGGGACATTACCAAATTGAGTTGTTTTCGTTTCCAAATCCACCTAAACGTCCGTCGAGACCAGAGGCTTGCGGTTTGCGACATATCGCCTTTGAAGTGGATTCGGTTGAAGACATTGTTGAAGAATTAATAAGTAAAGGTATTGAGGCTGAACCAATTAGAGTTGATGAATTTACAGATAAGAAATTTACGTTTATCACTGACCCTGATGGTTTGCCGATTGAGTTTTATGAAAAAAAATAACACCAAATTGCGTCAAGTTTTAAACTTGGAAAAGGAAAAAACATGTTTAGACACAAAGGGGATAAACGGACTTTTAAGCATAATCTGTACTTAGCGACGATACTTTCTCTGATTGCAGGAATTGTGAACAGTGTCGGTTTTTTATCTATAAAAACGTTCACGACCAATGTAACGGGGCATTTTGCAGCTTTTGCAGAAGAAATGCTGCAAAGAGACCCCTTTGATTCTTTTGTTTTTATATCATTCGTTTTGTCCTTTTTGTTGGGTTCCTTAACTTCTGGACTTTTTACAGAATTAACATTCAAATTCACACCTCAGCGCGGTTTTGTCATTCCTATTTTGCTTGAAATATCTGTTTTATTTTATGTGAGTACATTTGACAATAAAGGGCATATTGATAAGAGCCAAATTGCCAATTTATTATTGTATGCAATGGGGCTACAAAATGCTTTGGTCACTCAAATTTCAGATTCTGTTGTAAGAACGACACATTTAACAGGACTTTTTACGGATTTAGGTATTGAATTGTCTCAATTACTTTTTTATTGGAAAAAAGAAAAAAAGGATATACTCTTAAAATCCATCGGATTACGGGCATCTATTATTTTATTTTTTCTAATTGGTTGTTTGTTGGGCGGTTGGTGTTATGGTAAAATAGGTTTTCATTCACTCAAAATAGCTGCATTTTTACTATTAGGCGGACTCGTTTTTGACAATATTAAGTACCAATTTTATACGATAAAACGTAAATTTAGAGATATAACAGATGACCTTTAAGTTTTTTAAAATCATCTACTTCAAGTATCAAAATATTGAAAACCGAACAAATCCTCTTTTTTCAGCGTAAAAAATATACTTTTGCGAAATTTTTTCAAAGAAAATTAAATAGTTATGGAGTACAATCCGAATCAAATCGAATCGAAATGGAAAGCGTTTTGGGATAAAAACCAAACCTACAAAGTGGAAAATGGCGGCACGAAGCCGAAATATTATATCCTCAATATGTTCCCTTATCCATCGGGTGCGGGTTTGCACGTTGGGCATCCGCTTGGGTATATTGGTTTAGATATTTATGCCCGTTTCAAACGCCTCAAAGGGTTCAATGTCTTGAATCCGATGGGCTACGATTCTTTCGGTTTGCCTGCTGAACAATATGCGATTCAAACTGGCACGCACCCTGCTTTGACGACGGTGAAAAACATTGATACTTACCGCAGTCAGTTGGATAAAATCGGTTTTTCGTTCGATTGGAGTCGTGAGGTTCGGACTTCTGACCCTGCTTATTACAAGTGGACGCAGTGGATTTTCATGCAGTTGTTCAATCATTATTACGATAAAGATGCGGATAAAGCCTTGAAAATCAGTTATTTGGCAGCACATTTTGCTGTCGAAGGCAACACCAATGTCAACGCTGTTTGCGACGAAGACACCCCCTCAGTATCCGCAGCCGATTGGAACGCCATGAGCGAAAAAGAGCAGCAATTGTTTTTGTTGCACTACCGTTTGACAATGCCCGAAGAGGCTTTTGTCAATTGGTGTCCGCAAATGGGTTCTGTTTTGTCAAATGACGAAGTCAAAGAAGGTGTTTCAGAGCGTGGCGGTTATCCTGTTGAACGCAAATTAATGAAACAATGGGCGATGCGGATTACGTCTTATGCCGACCGTTTGATTGAAGGTTTGAACGATTTAGATTGGACAGAATCATTGAAAGAGCAACAGCGCAACTGGATTGGTCGCTCGCAAGGGGCTTCTGTGAAGTTCCCGATTTCCCCCCCCGCCCCCGAAGGGGGAGCTACGCAAACGTCCCCTACAGAGGCTCCCCCTTCGGGGGCGGGGGGGATCGAAGTTTTTACGACCCGCGTGGATACAATTTATGGTGTCACTTTCATGGTGCTTGCGCCTGAACACGAGTTGGTGGCTTCGATTACAACGCCTGAACAGCAAGCAGAAATTGAGAATTATAAAAAATGGGCTTCTTCACGTTCAGAAGTTGACCGTTTGTCGGAAGGTAAAAAAGTGACAGGTGCATTTACGGGTGCGTATTGCATTAATCCTTTTAATGACGAAAAGGTGCCGATTTATATAGCAGATTATGTGTTAGCAGGTTACGGAACAGGTGCAGTTATGGCAGTTCCGTCAGGTGACCAGCGTGACTGGAATTTCGCAAAACACTTCAATTTGCCGATTGTGCCGATTCTCGATGCACAAAAAAATGTTGAAATCGAAGCAGACAATACCAAAGATGGGCAGTATATCAATTCGGGCATCATCAACGGCATGGAATATAAGGAGGCTACATCGACTTTGATTGCATGGCTTGAAGAGCGGGGCTTGGGAAAAGGTAAAGTTCAATACCGCATTCGCAACGCTGTTTTCAGTCGTCAACGCTATTGGGGTGAGCCTGT
>JANLQI010000339.1:0-4037 GCA_031367705.1 Saprospiraceae bacterium
ATACAGTTATACGCCTTTTTTCATTTTAGCTATGGTGCTTGTGCCTGTGGGTATTGCGATGGTATTTTGGTTGAGTGGTGAGATTAAAAGGGTTAAGTAATACATCATAGATTGCAACAGAGATTTACGAAATCTTGAAGATTTCGAAAATCTGAAATTATCTGAAAAAATACTGAGGGGGTGCTAAAATATTGATTTTCAATATTTTGTAGATTCATCATTTATAATTCATCATTTTCTAAATAATTCTTCTATGAAAGCGGAAACGAAAGAAATGCTGTCAAAGATAAGTACAGCCACAGTCGCTACGGCGCTTTACAAAAGAGGATTAAGAAACCAATTTATTCAAGGCGTCGTGCCTTTGAAAAAAGGGAATCCAAACATGGTAGGGGAGGCATTTACGTTGCGGTACATTCCGGCACGTGAAGATCTCAATAAATTGGAAGTTTTCAGAGACCCCAATCACCCGCAACGGGTCGCTGTTGAGACTTGTCCTGAAGGGGCGGTATTGGTAATGGATAGCCGAAAAAACGCCAGAGCAGCTTCTGCTGGTTCAATATTAGTGACTCGATTGATGATGAGAAAAGCAGCGGGAATCGTAACAGATGGCGGATTTAGAGATTCATCTGAAATCGCAGCCTTACCTTTTCCATCATATCATCAATGTCCGTCAGCACCTACTAACCTTACTTTACACCAAGCGATTGACATAAATGTACCCATTGCTTGCGGTGATGTGGCGGTTTTTCCGGGAGATATTTTATTGGGCGATGATGACGGTGTGATGGTTATACCTGCGGGTATTGTAGATGAAATAGCCTTAGAGTGTCGTGAAATGACGCTTTTTGAGGATTTTGTTCTTGAGCAAGTGGGAGAGGGACAAAGCATCATCGGGCTATATCCTGCGACCAATCCCAAAACTTTAGAAGTGTATGAAAAATGGAAAAGTAAGTAATGATGAACGATGAATGATAAATGATGAATTGTGTAAGAATTTTATTATCAATAATTTACAATAAACTCCTTGCACAATTCATCATTTATCATTCATCGTTCATCATTACCTTAGAATATATTTACTCACATTTTTAAACAATTAGAATTATGAAAAACAAAAACGCCATGCAGCGAGAGTTATTTTCAGTTCTGAAAATAAGCTTTATACAGTTATTACTGGCGGTGATTTTTTCAAATGTTGTTTCGGCAACGAGCAATTTTACCGAAAAAACACCCCCCTCAGTATTAGACATTAAAACGACTAATATTGAGAAAAATATTGCTTTCATCGTTACGGGTACTGTTGTTGACGAAAAAAATGAGCCGCTTATCGGTGCCAGTGTTGTCCTTGAAGGTACAACAAAAGGGGCTATTACAGACTTAGACGGCAAATACACCCTTGAATTGGACAACAAAGAGAAGACTGGTAGTTTGGTTTTCAGCTTTGTCGGTTTCGACAAACAAACCGTTCCGATTCTTGAGCGCAAAGTGATTGATGTCGTGATGATTGAAGGCAAAGCCTTGAATGAATTGGTCGTTGTCGGTTACGGTACGCAAAAGAAAGCGGAAGTAACAGGTGCTGTTGCGCAGTACAAAAATGACCATATTGACGAATCACCTGTATCACGGCTTGACCAAGCGTTGCAAGGTAAAATGGCAGGTGTTGTCATTCAAAATACATCATCAGAAGCAGGTTCAGACCCGACTATCCGTATTCGCGGTTTGAGTTCTATCAATGCGGGGGCGGGTCCTTTGGTTGTTGTGGACGGTCATCCCGTGCCAGATGGTTTGGCTTTTGTCAATCCTGCGGACGTGGCTTCGGTTGAGGTCTTGAAAGATGCGGCTTCTGCGGCTATTTACGGTTCGCGTGGTGCAAGTGGTGTCATCATCATCACCACTAAAAGTGGTAAGACAGACAAGCCAAAGTACAGCGTGAAAGTGTCAAGTGGTGTCAAAACGGATTACAAACGTTATTCCATGATGAGCACCAGTGACTACACAAAACTGTTGTTCGCTGAAGGTGCATTGAGAGCTACTGACCCAGCTTGGACAGGAACATCCTTGTTAATAACAACACAAGAGAGAGCCGCTTATATCATTGAAAATGGTCTTTCGGGTGGTATAGCAACGGATTGGCAATCAGAAGGTCTTAGAGATGCGAATGTGAAAAACCTTCAATTCAGCGTATCAGGTGGTAGCAAAAACTTAAAGTATTACATATCAAGTGGTTATCAAAATGACCAAGGTATGATAAACCACAGTGAATATGAAAAATTCAATATCAGAAGTAAAATTGACGCACAATTAAGCAAAAAGGTGAAGTTGTCTTTCAACATCAACCCATCGTTCAGCAGACGTGAAAGACCGGGTAACAACTATATTGACTTTGTACGTTTCCCATCTTATTTGCCTGTTTATCTCAATGATGCAACGGCAGCTTATGTCGCACAAGACCCTGCGTACGCAGATGTAAAAGCAGGAGATTTTGCTCAAGCACGGTATTTCAATGGTCGTGTTTACAGCGGTTTGATGCCTGATGGCAGCACTTGGACGAATACATCGGCAATAACACCGTTCAATACAGCGAACAATTCACCCAAGTCGGTTATGGAAACGAACTTAGTCAATTCCAGCGATTATCGCGTATTGAGTGGTGGTGATTTGACGATAAACTTAGCACCAGGACTTGACTTGAAAACCATGGCAAGTGCTTATGTGACTTATTCGACAGGTCTTGATTTTTCTAAAAGAGGTTCAGCAAGAGCAGGAGATGTCAACAAAGGCATTTACAACAACCGTCTTTTTATAGACTTATTGAATGAAAATACTCTGAATTATAGCAAACGTATTAAAGACCACTCTTTCAGTTTGTTGGCAGGTTTTACAGCACAACAAACCAATGTCAAAAATGAGAGGATTACAGGTTTGGACTATCCAAGTGATAATATCACAACCTTAAATACAGCCTTGGCTATAGACATTGCCAATACATATAACACGACGAATCAAGTTGGTCTATTGTCTTATCTCGGACGTGTGAACTACAGCTTCAAAAGCAAGTATTTATTGTCTGCCAGTTACCGTGCTGATGGTAGCTCTTATTTTGCACCGGGCAATAAATGGGGCTATTTCCCTTCTGTTTCACTCGGTTGGGTAGCTACGGAAGAGAAATTTTTGCAAAATATCTCTTGGTTGAACAACTTGAAATTCAGAGGCAGTTATGGTGCAACGGGTAACAACCGCATCATAGATTTTGCCTTTGTTGACCTTTTATATGCTGCCAATTATCCAGGTGGTGTGGGTACAGGTTTAACAACGATTGGTCAAACACCTTCAAGAGATGTTTTGTCAAACCCAAATATCACTTGGGAACGGACTTTCTCTTACAATGGTGGTTTGGATATGTCTTTATTCAAAAACTTTATTACAATTGGCTTAGATGTTTATCAATCTAAAACAGACCAATTATTGTTGCAACAAGCCTCTATGGGCTTTACAGGTGTGCCTTTGTTTTGGAACAACATCGGTAGTCTTCAAAACAATGGTGTAGAGTTGGAATTGACAACCAATAATTTCAAAAGAAAAAATTTCACTTGGACAACATCTGGTAATATCTCCAAGGTTCGGAATAAGGTCATCGAACTCGGTGCAGAAGCCTTATTGCTCAACCAAGGTGAACGTTCGGAAGTCTATATGAACAAAGTAGGCGCACCGCTTATCCAATATTTTGGCTACAAAACAGACGGTGTTTGGTTGTCTCAAGCACAGATTGATGAATCTAAAAAGACACTGACCAGTTTATTGCCCAATGTCTTTGTGCCAGGTGGTTTGAAATTGGTGGACATCAACAACGATGGTAAATTAGATGCCAATGACCGTACAGTTATCGGCAATCCATATCCAGATTTTACATGGGGTATTACCAACAGCTTCAAATTCAAAGGTTTTGATGCGAGCTTTAGTTTTCAAGGCGTACAAGGCGGTTCTTTGGTCAATGGCGACCCGAACTACAACGAGACAAAACGCTACAACAACGCTTA
>JANLQI010000378.1:0-4847 GCA_031367705.1 Saprospiraceae bacterium
ACTTTCAATTAATAAGATGCAAAGTTGAGCATCCATTGGTTAGTAGGTGTTACATAACTTTTGAAATAAGTTACAACATTCACACATCTATTTTTAACCAAAATATTAAGGAGCGGTTTTGTTGACAAACAACAATATGCCTGCCCAATTTGAAACAGATTTTCGCACTTTGATTGCAGAAGCAAAAGGCATCAACAATGCCTTAGACGATGCGGACAAGGCAGCAAACGAAAAAAAGGACGAAAAAATTGATGCCAATAACGACATCTTTATTTCGGTTTCAGGTGTCCTCACAGATGTACAACGGATGTATCAAGATACGCAAGAGAAAGCCAAACAATACACTTTTGCCAACTTCGAGAATCAAACGCATGGCGTTAAGAATGCGGGTTTAGCAGGCAAAATCATGCGCGATGTCAATAATTTTACGATTAAAGGCGCAAAAATTACCATTAAAGACTACGAAAAGACAGCAGAAACGGACAAAGATGGCAAGTTTGAAATTACCCCCCTCAGTAGCGGCAAATACACTGTCATTGTCGAATGTGAAAGCTACACCACGCAGACATTTAAAGATACCGCTATCAAAACGGGCGTGACGACACGACTCAATGTACTGCTGGCAGCGGTTTCTTAATGGTGAATGGTGAATAGCGAATGGCGAATGGCGAATATTCACCATTCACCATTCACCATTAAATTATTCGCTTTTCTTTTCAACAAAAAACACTTATCTTTCATCGGTTTTATAGCGTAACTTGTCGTTTTTAACGGCGTATCCATCTATAAAAAAGCCGTGTATTGGACTTAGTGAGACCGTTTTGTGGTTAGGCTGTCAGTATGAATTTTCTCGTTTTTAACAAAATCGTATTAAACCATAAATAAAATTCTCAATCATGTTATCAAGACTCACGCCTGTTGGGCGACTAACCCTAACCATTGCCATCGTCGGTGGCTTATTTGGTGTTTATAAACTTCTTGAAAGCCAGGGCTTTATCGGCTCAAAAATGACTTCAGAATCAACAGTTATCAACAAAATTGATTTGCCCGATGCGCCTAAAAATGCCAGCACGTCTGTCGCAACCATGCCGTTGCCGAGCAGCAAACTGGCCAATCTCGGTACGCCCGAAGTCCGTTGGTTGATGTGGGCTTGGAATGCACAAATGGGTGCGCTCCTTGCCAACGGTGGCGCGCAAACTACTGAGGGGTCTATTATGGCGGCTAAAAAAGTGAATTTGAAAATCACACGCCAAGACGATGTCTCTCAAATGCAAGCGAATTTGATAAAATTTGCTCAAGAATATAAAGCGAATCCTGCTACTGCAAATGACGGTGCGCATTTCGTTACCATTATGGGTGATGGTGCAGCGGCATTTTTGGCGGGTGTCAATCCTCAATTGGAAAAACTCGGTGCCGACTATCGTGCACAAATCGTCTATACGTGTGGACGTTCGATGGGCGAGGACAAATTCATGGGGCCTGCGGCTTGGAAACAGAATCCACAATTGGCAAAAGGGGGCGTTTGTACGGCTGTTTTGCGCGATGGTGACTGGAATATCGTCATTAAATGGTGTTCTGACAATGGTATTCCTGTCAATGCCGACGAAACCACTTATGACCCTGAGGCGATGAACTTTATCGCTGCCGATACTTATTTAGATGCTTCTGAAAAGTATATCAACGGCTATACCGAAGACCGCGACGTTGTAAAAGCGGGCAAACGCACAGGAGAGAAAAAGAAGATAACGGTTAATGCTGTGACAACTTGGACACCTGGCGACGTTATGGTGGCGCAAAAGAAAGGTGGTTTGGTATCCATCGTTTCGACGAGAGAATACCGCAGCCAAATGCCTTGTGTATTGATTGGTATTAAAAAATGGATGGAAGACAATCGCGCAACGGTTGAAAATATGATAGAAGGTATTGGCATGGGCGGCGACCAAGTAAAAAGTTTTTCGCCTTGTTTGAAAAAAGCTGCTGAAATCAGCGCAGCTGTTTACAAAGAAGAAAACGGTGATTATTGGGAAAAATACTATACAGGCGTTATCGAATCCGACAAACAAGGGTTGCAAGTGGAACTCGGTGGCTCACGCGTCAATAATCTTGCAGACAACCTTGAAATGTTTGGCATCAACACAGGTAGCACGAATATTGTGAAGATTGTTTACACCACTTTTGGCGATATTGTTAAAAAACTGTATCCTAAATTGGTGCCTTCATATCCTGCGGCGGACGATATTATCAATGTGTCTTTCCTACGAAACGTGGCATCTAAAGCGGGTGGTAAAATGGCGAGTGCCGACCAAACGAAATTCGATGCCGACGACAATATCCGCCAAACGGTGAGTAAAAAATCGTGGTCAATCGAGTTTGATAATGGTAAAAGCACGTTTACACCGAGTGCGGCAAGTGCCATGAATCAATTGTTCAACGACTTGGTTATTGCCAGCAATTTGAAAGTAGAAGTGAATGGACATACGGACAATACAGGCAATTTTGATGAAAACATGAAGCTTTCAGAACGTCGCGCCTTTGCCATTAAAGAATGGTTGGAACGCAAATCGCCTACAAACTTCCCTGAAGGACGTATCAGCATCAAAGCGCACGGCTCGTCAAACCCCTTAGTGCCAAACGAAACGGCAGAAGGACGGGCGAAAAACCGCCGCGTTGAAATCATTATGGGCAATTAATTTAATGGTGAATGATAAATGATGAATGATGAATGATGAATGATGAATGATGAATGATGAATTTGCCTCCCTCAGTAATGTGTCCAAAATTGTTCATCATTTATTCATTTGCGTATCGGTAAGTTGATGAACAGAAATAAACGGGAAATTGGATTCCGTGCTGATATTTGATAATCAACGCTTTACGTCCATTCATCGTTCATCATTACTTAATTCATCATTTATCATTCATCATTACTTAATTCATCATTTATCGTTCATCATTCATCATTCATCATTAAAAAGCCATGTTCCACGATTTAAAATATATTTTCAGTCCGAATAAAGCGGTCAGTAAACCCATAGTTTTTATCATTATTGGCATACAAGTCGTGCTTTTATTGCTGGCTTGGTATGCCACAGGCGAGTTGATTCCGAAACCGCATGAAGTATTAACCGCCTTGGGCAATTTCTTCAAAGAAGGCGATTTAGTACGCGAACTCTTTGTCAGCACAGGTTTATGCTTAGAAGCAATGGGTATTGCCATCGTTTTGTCGCTATTTGTTTCGTATTTAACGGTCTTGCCGTTTTTCCGCCCGACAGCATTTTTGGTATCAAAAGGACGTTTTTTGACACTTGTGGGTTTGAGTTTTGTATTCACCCTCATGGTCAACAGTGGTCATGGTTTGAAAGTCAGTTTAATGGTCTTTGGTATATCCGTTTTCATGGTCACATCTTTAGTTTCGATGATAAAAAGCATACCGAAAGCCGATTTTGACCATGCCCGCACCTTGCGTATGGGCGAGTGGCAAACCGTTTGGGAAGTTGTTATTCTGGGAAAAATAGACCAAGTTTTTGAAATCATTCGCCAAAACTTTGCCATCGCTTGGATGATGCTGACGATGGTGGAAGGCATTTCGCGTTCAGAAGGCGGTATCGGCACGATGCTTCTAAATCAAAGTAAACACCTTCATTTGGACGCTGTTTTTGCCATCCAAATTGTCATTCTTTTAGTCGGCATTTGTATGGATTATCTGATTGGTGTGTTTAAAAACATCCTTTGCCCTTATGCTCAATTGACTTTACAACGGTGAAACAGATTTTGAAATTCTGCCCCCCTCAGTAAAATGCCTTACGATATTCATCGTTCATCATTTATCATTCATCATTAGTTATGACATCATTTCCTTACGAAATAAAAGAAACCATCTTAAAAGTTGAGAACGTTTCGCTCAAACTGAACGGACGACAAATACTAAAAGATGTGAATGTGGACATTAAAGACATTGTTCGCCCCAATATGAAGCAAGGGCAAATCGTCGGTTTTGTCGGGCCTTCGGGTATTGGGAAAACCAAGTTTTTTGAAATCTTATCGGGTTTAATAAAACCTGATGCAGGACAAGTATTAATTGGCGAACCTTTGACACCCGTTACGGCTGGACGAATTGGTGTTGTGCAACAAAACTATCCCTTGTTCAATCACCGAACTGTTCAAGGCAACCTTGAAGTGGCGGCTAAAAATGGCGATATCCCGTTTGCTGAACGCGATGGCAAAATCAGATTGATGCTGGAGCGTTTCAACCTCACTGACCAAGCCCTTAAATATCCTGCTGAATTGTCAGGTGGACAACGGCAACGGATTGCTATTGCACAACAATTGCTGTGCAGCGAACATTTTTTGCTGATGGATGAGCCTTTCAGTGGTTTGGATATCCTGATGATTGACCGCGTGCGACAAATGCTGCTTGAAATTTGTTGTGAACACGAACAAAATACCATCATCGTCGTCTCACACGATATTCAAGCAACGGCTTCCATCGCTGATACGCTTTGGGTGATGGGGCGCGACCACGATGAAAAAGGCAATATCATAGAAGGTTCAAAAATCAAGCACACTTTCAACCTCATTGAACGTGGCGTATGTTGGCACGATGACGTTCAATCGCGCCCTGAGTTTAAGGCAGTTGTAGAGGAAGTACGGGCTTTGTTTCCGAGTTTGTAATAAGGCGAAAAGGCAAAGGGCAAGAGGCAAAGGGCAAAGGGCAAAGGGCAAAAAGCAAAGGGCAAAGGGCAAAAAGCAAAGGGCAAAGGGCAAAGGGCAAAAGGCAAAAGGCAAAGGGCAAAAGGCAAAAAGCAAAAAGCAAAACGTGAATTAAACGTTTTGCTTTTTGCTTTTTG
>JANLQI010000220.1:0-9518 GCA_031367705.1 Saprospiraceae bacterium
TTATTTGGCACTTGAAAAACTCAATATCAGTCGGGATACACATTTTTCGTTCGTTACACATGTCAGTCCTGAAACGATGAATAAAAAGATAGCGCCGATGCTACTGTTGGTGATTGTTGAAAATTGTTTCAAACATTATAATAAAAGCAGCCATGAAGCAAAAACAATAGATATTACCATCGAAACCACTGACGAATGGCTGACTTTAGACACCCTCAATACCTTCGATTTAGGTCTGAAAAATGAACATGACGAAGCACAACGGACAGGTTTTGGGCTTAAATGGATTGAGGAGCATTTGCGATTATTGTATCCAAACCAATATTTGATTAACTACGGACATCAAACGGATAATCTATTTTTCGTCAATCTTAAAATCCCTCTACAATGACTAAATTGATTCACTTTATCATCATTGAAGACGTTGAACGCCAACGGGAATATCTTAAATCATGGCTCAAAAAGACCCGTCCTAACTTGAAATACGTGGCAGATTTTAGCAATCACTTGGATGCCTACCACTTTTTGTTGTCAAAAGAGGGCCCCTCAGTAAATTTGATTTTTTTGGACATCGAATTGCCTGGTAAACGTGATGGTCTAAACCTTTTGGAACTGCTTCATGGCAAGTTGAAGCAACCGCCGAAAGTCATCATCATTTCTGGAAATGATTATTTGCTCGATACATTTGAGCAAATTTATCCAGTATCGGGCTATATTCAAAAGCCCATTGAAGATGAAAAGTTGAATAAAGCGATTGACAAAGTAGAATTGGAGTTGCCAAATATGCTTCCTTTATCGCCGACCAAGGCCAATATTGAGTTTATCGAATTTGGTGGCATGATTATTCCTTTAAAAGACATTATGTTTTTTGATAGTAACAACAGTGACAAAACATTGCATCGTCAGAATGGCGCGACAATTACCGACAGAATCAGTATGAATGATTTGGAAAAAAAACTGCCTGAAGGGGTTTTTATGCGGGTTCATGAAAGTTTTATCGTTAACCTCGACCACAATTTATTGTACAGTATTGACAAAAAGCGCACAGTTTATACAATGAAATGTCCTCAAAGTGGTCAGCAATATTCAATTCCAATCAGTCAGAGATACCGTTACAAATTTGATGGAATTTGAAAAGCCTAAAAGGTTCAAATTGACCTTCAAAGGCTCATGATTCATATTCTAAGAATGTTTTACGAATATTTTGAAGCCGAAATAGTGGATTTATTATTAGGCATGACAGAAAAATAACTTTTGGCCTGTCACAAACTGTCTTTTATATGATATCTATATAACAATATAAATCATCATTTTTGTAAAGAAAAAATTATTACTGCTGATACACGGCATCAAAAAACAATTATTTTTTGATGAAAATAGATGCTTTATTATAAATTTTAATCAACCTTAATATTTCAAAATGCTTACCAAAACTTGTTTACGTACTTCAAAGAAAACTTACTTCCTCCTTGTATTTGTTCTCATTTTGAACAATTTAGGTGCTCAAAATCAATCATTTGGCGGCGGCATTGGCATCAATTCTATTTATTGTAATGGTGCAAATTTGCAAGGCTATCGCAATTCAAGATTGGGTGCAGAGAATGGCAATCCTAAGTCTTTTAGCAAGCCACAAGTGAGTTTGAATGTTGATTATAATTTTCCAACGACAATGTCTAAAAAGTGGGGATTGTTAAGTAAAATCTATAATCCGATTTTTTCACATGCTCATTTTCAGGTAAAGGGGCAAGCGATGTTTAATCAATTTCGGATTGATGTCAATAATAACAATTCTATTTTGACCTTTGGCGGCAGTCTTTTGTACTTTCCTGTTACGCTCAATAAGAACAAGGATTTCAATTTTTTCTTTGAAACGGGCTACAAAGCGGCTTTAAATAATGCTTATTATGACCCTTTTCATTGTGCGGTCGTCGGTATCGGCGCACGTCATAGTTTGGGTAATGACTGGATTTTACAGACCAATTTTAATTATACGATTGCTTTTAATGACTATATTGACCAGTTGGCATAAAAGGCTTTACAGTTGAAAATAGGGAAGGCTTTGCATTGTTCAATGTTTCTTTATTGAAATCCATCTTTAACAAATCGGAAAAAAGAAGCCTTGATAGAGCCAAAGATTCATTGGGCATCGCCCATACACTTGCGGTGCAAGTATCTGCAAAAGGGCAGAAATTGACGGGGAAAGTGAATTCTATCGAAGATGCACTGAAACCATTGCTCGAAAAAACGCAAAAGGACAAAGATTTGGCTTATAAAATTTTCGAAGCAGGTTATGATATCGGTGAAAAAGCAATTGCTATACGCATCAATTTGAAAAAAGGGAATGATTTAAATTATGCTGAACGGAACTTAGACAGCTTGAAATCGCTCATTGGCAATTTGAATATTTCTCGACTTGTTGATTATGATTGGGCAAATAATGGTCAAGTTTTTGAGCAAGATATTGCAAAAAAGATTCAAGATGCGCAGAATGATATCCAAGAGATGAAACAAAATTTAAATCAATCTTATGCGTATTTACCTTCTTTGAAAGAGTTGGACCAAGACGTACAGCATTTCAAAGTGAAAGAAGCGGGCGATGCTCGCATGATGGTTGTCGGAATTGAACAAGCGGTTGTCACAACCCAAAAAGAATATAATGAAGCAAGTAGTAATGTGAAAGAAATCCAAATTTCGTTTGATAAAGGAGAAAAGAACATTAAAAATGCACTTGTAGAGATTGAAAAAACAGAGCAAAAAATTGCTGAATTGAGAAATGAAGCGAACCCACCGAAAACGATTGTTCCGAAAAAACGGGGAAAAAATTAGTTTTCACATACATC
The DNA here is from genome assembly GCA_031367705.1 of Saprospiraceae bacterium. Taxonomy (GTDB): domain Bacteria; phylum Bacteroidota; class Bacteroidia; order Chitinophagales; family Saprospiraceae; genus JAAFJT01. The sequence continues at coordinate 2,841 of JANLQI010000220.1, forward strand.
AGAAATGTCATTTATAGACGATTTCAGAAAAAAAATAGGCTGTATCAAAATTTTGATGCAGCCTATTTTTTGTTTATATGGAATTTGCCCTTTCGACCTGTAATACTGTGCTTGCATCCCGATTCATCGGGGAGGGGGCCTTTAACCAAAAATATCCACTAATCCCTTCATAACACAGACAGCTCCAAGCGAGGTCAGCACATACATATAAGGAATGAAAGCCCCATCGGAGTGAAAAAATACAAAATTAATACCGAAACTGGTACCTAAAAAAAAGACCCCAATACCCACCCACCGACAACCTCGTTGCAAAAGGCGGTTGTTTTTTTGCTTCAAAGTTTCATCATTAGAAGATAGGGTAGGCTCTAAAGTAGAGTCAACTGAGCCATTGTTTTGCATAGAGCTGTCAAACTGTTCCATTTTTCATTGATTTAGTCAGTCAAAGAATTTAAATATTGTCGAATAATCAGTGAAATAAATGTTGTTTGAGTCTGTCTCAAATTGGATGTGAATTTAGAAGCAGTAAGGTATAAATATTTTGAAAGAACGGCAAAAAGTCAAATAATAATCTGTAATAAATGCACTTTTCAGTACAATAAAATAAAAAGGCTGCCTTTTTGAGGCAGCCTTTTTTGCTTAATATTTTAAAAAAACTTATGCCGTAACTCCTTGAACTGCTTCAATAACAGCGTTTGCATTAGCAGCGATTTCACTTATTTCAGCATTTGCTTTGCCATTTTCGGGCTGTGATACTGAGGGGGGAGGGACGACAACAACTGCATTAGCGACTTCTTTAGCAGCGGCAGCTTTTGCCTCTTCTTTAGCAGCCGCTTTTTTGGCAGCTTCTGCCTTTGCCAAAGCCTCTTTAGCTTGTTGTTGTGCTTTCAACTCTTCAGCTTTCTTGGCATCGCGCGCTTCCCGTTCTTTCAGATTCTCAATTTTTGCTTCTACCTCAGCTTTTGTTGCCAACATTTCGTTGAGCTTTTCTTGCTTCGATTTGACGCGGTCTTGAACCATATTGATTTTAGCTTGACGCAGCTGTTCTTCAAGTTGTCCACCCGATTGCTCAACTCTTTTGCGTTGATACTCAAGGTCTTGCATATCGCGGTCAATAGAGTCTTGCATTTTATCAACAGCCCCAAGCAAGCCCGCATAGCGGCGAGTCAAACGCTCCGTCGCTGATGTATCATTGATGGCGTTGTTGCCAAATTTCTTCTCTTTGACAGTTTTGAACATCTTGTCAATCCGATTCCACAAATCGTTTGAGTGTTCGCGCGTCATTTTTTGGTCGCGGAACTTGTTCTGCGTTTGCTTCAATTGGTCAAAAACATCCGGGAATCCTTTGATTCCTTTGTCAATTTTTTGCTCAATATCATCAAGGATTGTATTAAACTGTGCGTACCACGTTTTAGAGTTTTCTTCAAACTCGTTCATCACCGTTGTCCGCATATCTTTCAATTGTGTAAACAAATCATTGGCAGTGTCACGCAGTTCGTCGCCATGGTCCCGGAACAAATTGCGTTCTTTCACTTGGTCTTGAACTTTGTTCCAAAAACCTTTGAGTGAATCCCATGCCTCACCGCTGTACTCAGTCAGTTTAGCGACTTTGTCTTCCAATTCTGCCAATTCAGATTTGTAAGCTGCGTGCAATTTTGTGGAAAGGACGATAAAATGCCACTCGCCCTGTGCGCGGTTGACGATGTCGGTTCTCTCAACCTTGATATCGTCAGGCAAAAGACTGCCAGTGACACTCAACTCTCTTTCGAGGTGTGTTCCCCCCTCAGGAAAAGCGACTTCGACACCATTGCGCCAATCATTGAGCATTTGTTGTGAAAAATCAGGCGAGGCGATAGCTTCTGGGAACATCCAAATGTCCACCTTGTTGTCATCTGCCCGTAGTTGCATAGCGATTAATACGCGGTCTTCTTGTGCGTTCGTACCCCAAAGAACCAGTTTTGACTTCATTGTCGTTAGGAATTTTAGTTCAAAAAATTACTGTAAAATTTAGTTTCAATGATTATCGTGTATTCTGTAATCAAGATTTCATAAAGGACAAACATCGTATCACCCCTCAGTATATTCGGTCTTTTGACATGTGTTTTTTCTAAAATGTTTGTTTTTTTACAGCCCAAAGGTAAAATGAATCGGGCAAAGCAACAAAGATTTTTTATTCGTAATTGTTTTCTTACTTCGCTGTCAACTCCGCTGTATGCCCAAACTCCCTAAAATCAACAGGCGTAACCTCCGACACCCCTTGTTCAGGCATGTGTACACCATATATAATGTCCACCGCCGCCATCGTCGCCTTATTATGCGTTACAATGATAAATTGCGAATCAACAGAGAATTTTTGTATGATTTTATTGAATTTTTCAATGTTGGCATCGTCCAAAGGCGCATCAACTTCATCAAAAATACAGAAAGGCGCAGGTTTGTAGAGATACAACGCAAACAAAAAAGCCGTTGCCGTCAAGGTCTTTTCACCACCCGACAACTGTGCGATGCTTTGCGGACGTTTGCCTTTTGGTTTTGCAATGATATTGATACCACTTTCCAAAGGGTTTTGCGGGTCGGTCAGAATCATATCCGCCGTATCTTCTTCAAAAAACAGCGATTTAAAGACTTCAATAAAATGCCCCCGAACCGTTTCAAAGGCTTCTAAAAACTGCGCCGTTGCGGTGTCCTCAATCTCTTTCATTGTTGCCAACAATGAGTTTTTAGCATTAACAATGTCATCACGCTGTTCAGCAATCGTATCGTGGCGTTCTTTCATCTCATTATATGCCTCCACTGCCATCGGATTTATCTCGCCAAATGTGTCCAAACGTCGCTTTAAATCGTCTGTTTTTTTCTGCAAATCCTCTCTAACCAAACCTTCTTTGGGTGCTTGATTGATTAAATCATTGACTGAAATACCAAATTCAACATTCAAACGGTCGCCAATACTTGTAATTTGTAGCTTGATGTCATTAAATTTATCTTTCAAAGTATTGACCAAACTCTGCACCTCATTGCGCTGCCGATTGATGCGCCTTAAATCGTCTTCCATCTTCACAATTTCATTTTTCTTTTTGAAAAACGATTGTTCAAATTCCGACAAACCCGATTCCCGTTCACGCCTCTGTTTATAAAAATCTTGAAGCGATTTATCAAACGTAATCAATTCATTATCAACGATTTCTAACTCGTCTTTGGCTTGCGTGAGTGACCGATTTGCTGTCGAAATGCCCCCCTCAGTATCTGATAGGTTTTTTTCTCTAAAACCCAACTCCCGTTGAAAAGTAGAAACCTTATTCTGTTGACGAATAAATTCAACATTTTTTTCATTAAAAGCCATTGACAATTGACTCATCAAATCCGCAACGCTGCGATAAGAACCGTCTGCTGCCGTCATTTGATTTTTAAGCGTATCAGCCGCTTTTTTTCTTTCAATCAATTGACTATCAACATCTTCTATCGTTTTTTTCAACGCCACAATTTGCTCATTCGCTCTTTTCTTTTTGGCATCGGCTTCATTGATAAATGTCGAAAAATTGTCAATACGTGTCTGCAAAAACACCTTTTGTTGGCGTGTTTGATTCAAGTCATTTTGCGCTCGCTGAATTGCTGCTTTTTGTTCATTCGATTTCAAAAAACTAATATCACCCCGCACTTGACCCAACTGCTTTTGCAAGTCAGAAGCGACCCCCTCAGTATCCTTTATCTCTTTTTCTAAAACTTCAAGATTTTTCTTCCGACCAATTTTTTTACCTTCAAACAAACCGACAGAACCACCACTCAAACTGAATTTACGTTTCGTAAAACTGCCACTTTTATTTAACAAAACGACCCCCTCAGTATCAACGGCAAATTCAGACAAATTATCGGTATCTGTAATCAATACATCGCGCAACAAATAGTCAAACAGCTTTTTATACACCGCATCTACTTGCGTCAAATTGACGGCAGGACGGGCATTGACCCAGCCTTCTGTTTCAAATAACGTATTTTCAAAGGCATCTAAAATAAAAAAATGCGCTTTCCCTTTCTGTGCATTGCTCAAAAGACGCACTGCTGCCACCGCTTCTTCTGCATTTTGCACCACATAATGGTTCAAAAATGGCTCTAAATAGTTCTCAACCGCAGTCCGATAACCCTCTTCTACATAGATTAAATCGCCCAAAAGCGGTGCGGTAAATGTCTTGTTTTTGGATAAAAATTGGATAGATTCAGGATAACCTTCGAGCGATTCGACCATACTTTTGGTCAATTTAAACTCATTTTTCTTAGCATCTAAGGTGCGATTGACATCAGCCAATTTTTTTGTTACAATATCTAAATTTTGATTGGCTTTTTCTAAATCAGCTAAACGTTTTGTTTCGTCTGTTTCAAGTTGTTGAATATCAACATTTTGCACATTTTCTTTTTTCTCTAACTCATCTAATTGACCCCTCAGTACTTTCACCTCATCACGTCGCCCTTGTGTCTCTGAATCTGTGCGCTCAATGTCTCGTTGCCCATTATCAATCTGATTTGAAGCAATCGCTTTTTGCTTTTCTAACTCATTGATTTCACGTTCAATGCCTTGTTGTTGCTTCAAAAACACATCGAGGTCGGCTTTCAAAGTGCCGTGGTCGTTGCGAATGGCATTCAGTTTTTCTTTGGCTTCTTCTAATTGGTCTTCCAACTTATTTTCAAGCCGTTTCTCACCATTTATTTCATCTCTATAAAAATCAATTTCTTCTGCCAATTTCGTCACCCTTGCCTTTGCCGAGTTGACTTGTTCCTGCAATTTCGTGATGTTTTGCTCCGCATACGTCTTGCGTTGTTGTGCCATGCGTTTGTCATTTTCCATGCCCCGCAAACGTCCGACAACACTGTTCAATTCCCGTTGTCGTTCACTCAATTCCTGTTCTTTATCGAGGTTTGCCTTCTTGTCACGCTCAATTTGCGCTTCCAATTTGACCCCCTCAGTATCTAACTGCCTATAACGGTCGGTTTCGATTTCAATATTTTTTTCCGTTTTTTTATAATCATCTTTAAAAACAGACAATTTCAAAACAGCCAAAACAACCGCTTTTTCTCGGTATTCAACCTTAATATCCAAATACTTTTGTGTCCGTGCTGCCTGTTTTTCAAGCGTTTTGAGTTGATTTGTGATTTCAAACAATAAATCTTCGATGCGATTGAGGTCTTCTTCCGTCGAAGCGAGTTTGGTCAGCGTCTCATGTTTTCGGGCTTTATATTTTGAAATCCCTGCCGCTTGTTCAAGCATCATGCGACGAGAGTTCTGTTTGTCGTTCAAAATCTCATCCACCATGCCCAAAGCGATAATCGCATAAGAATTTGATCCAATACCTGTGTCCATAAACAGCGAAGTGATGTCCTTCAAACGGCACGTTACGCCATTCAAACGATACTCACTTTCACCCGAAGCATATAGAATACGTGTAATTTTTATAGATGTATAATCCGTTGGCAACACGTTTTTTGTATTGTCAAACGTCAAACTGACTTGCGCCAATTGCCCAGGCTTACGTTTTTTAGTACCATTAAAAATGACCGAATTCATCTTATCGAGCCGCAATTCACTCGATTTCTGTTCGCCCAAAACCCAGCGAATTGCGTCCACCACATTCGATTTTCCCGACCCATTTGGACCGACAATGCCGATGACATTTTCATTAAAATTGATAACCGTATCGTTGGCAAAAGACTTAAAGCCTTTGATTTCAAGCGTTTTTAATCGCATTCGTGCAGATTTGATGTTTTTAGGGCGCAAAGGTAGGTTTTTTTGGAAAAATTCATGTTGTTTTAGACTTTTGATACCTTTAGGAATTATTTATGAAAAATAAAGTTCACGAATTGGGAACTTTTTATTAATTTTGCTTGTCAATACTAAAATACCATGAGAATCATCGCTAAAAAGACATTACGAGATTTTTGGACAATTCACCCTGATTGTGAAGAATCCTTAAAAATTTGGTATCACGAAACAGAAAGAGCTGTTTGGCAAACACCCAAAGACATCAAAAGGGTTCATGCCAGTGCATCTTTTTTGAGAGATAACAGAGTTGTTTTTAACATAAAAGGCAACCATTATAGGCTCATTGTGCGAATTAACTATGACTATGGTGTTTTATGGATACGATTTGTTGGAACTCATGCTGAATATGATAAAATTGATGCCAATACTATTTAAAAATCCTTTAAAATTCAATAAAAATGACACTTTTCAATATAAAAGTCATCAAAACAGAAGCAGAATACGATGCCGCTATGCAACGTCTTGAACACATTTTTGATGCAAAAAAGGACACACCCGAAGGTGACGAATTGGAACTTTTGTCCTTAGTCATTGACAATTATGAAAAAGAGCATTTTCCCATAGATTTACCAGACCCTATTGAAACCATAAAATATCGTATGGACCAAATGGGCTATAAACAAAAAGATTTGGCAGACATCATCGGCTTGAAAAGTCGGGTTAGTGAGGTGTTGAATAAAAAACGCAAATTGACTTTGGAAATGGTTAGAAAAATTCACCACAGTTTAAATATTCCAACAGATGTGCTTTTGAAGGAATATTGATTTTAATAGCAAAAGCCTTGAAAATGAGAAGTTTTCAAGACTTTTTCGTACCCCTCAGTATTGACATTTATTGCTTAGTATTTTGAAAATAATTATATATTGCGTCGA
>JANLQI010000493.1:0-16786 GCA_031367705.1 Saprospiraceae bacterium
TTTGTCATCCTAAAATAGAATCAGTGAAAACCAGTCGCATCAGTCCAATCAGTGGTCAATTTTATTAAAAAATAAGGCGCAAAGTTAGACCTATTTTTTTCAAAAACCATTAAAAACTAAAAAACGGTCAACATCACAATGGATATTGACCGTTTTTACTGTTGAGGAACGAAATCCCGATATTTTCGGGAAGGGGAGCATTTTTTAATCACATCTCAAAATTATCAGACTCGACATAAGCCTTAATCAAAGCCATTTCACCTTCTTTGCCTTTCATCGCATTGCCGTGTTCCATACCTAAAACAAATTCACGTCCGCTTTCTTTTGCTTTTTTATGAATGTGGCGGAAGATGTTTTTATAGTTCATTTCGCCCGAAGTCGGTTCATTGCGTCCTGGATTGTCGCCAATTTGGAAATAACCCGTTTCGTCCCAAACGAGGTCAATATTTTTGATGATGTTGCCTTCGTTGCGTTGCATATGGTACATATCGAAAAGGAATTTACACGACGGACTGTTAACCGCTTTGCAAATCATAAACGATTGGTCAGTATGCCGAAGGAACAAATCGGGTGTATCACTCAACGCTTCCAAAACCATCACCAAACCATGTGGCTCTAAAATAGCGGCACCTTGGCGCAAGGTTTCAATGACATTTGCGGTTTGAATACCCATTGGTAATTTCCGTTCATAGTTGCCTGGCACAACAGTTATCCACTTAGCATTGACACGTTTAGCCACTTCCACAGCTTCATGTGACTGTTTAACAAACTTATCACGCCATTCTTTATCACCCGAAGTTAGACTGGTTTTAACAGGCCAACTATCGAAATTTTGAACGAAAACCCCCATTGTCATACCCAATTTCGCCATTGTTTCGCCAATTTTAGTCTGCAATTCAGGCGTGCGACCCATCATGCCGTTGTCTTCCATCGCTGTAAAACCTTGGTCAGCCATGAATTTGAGTTGGTCAATCGGGTCATCTCCTGCGCTGTTTTTAAACATGCCAAAATGGGGCGCATATTTGAGTTTGAAGGTATTTTTACTGAGGGGGGTATTTGGATTTTCCCCTTGCAAAGTGCTGTTAAATATACTCGCTGAACCTGCTGCCAAAAGGCTATTTTTTAAAAAATGTCTCCGTTCCATTGATGATTTTTGTTTTTTAGTAAATACTTATGCCAGACACGAATTCCACTAATTACACGAATTAGAGTTGGATTTTTATTCTTATCCTTATCCCTTAAAGTTGATTACAAATCATTCGTGTAATTAGTGAAATTTGTGTCCGCGAAGTAATTACGTTTTTTAAATGAAATATTTCGTTTTGCCAGGAATTGCAGCGGCATACATACCATCAGCATCAGGCATAAGCGGCATTTTGGCATTCCAATTAAACTCCGTTGGCATGATGCTGATGCCTGAATTAATGGCTTTATCCCACTCAATGACTTGCCCAGAATACGTTGCCATGCGTCCTAAAATACTGGTCATCGTACTTTTTGCCCCATTATCAGCATCGGCAAATTTGTATTCACCTTTGGCAATCGCTGCAAACAATTCATCATGCTCGACTTGATAAGGGTTTTTATCGTTTTTATCGTCATGTTTATAAATGACAGAACCGTTGGACTTTTTCATTTCCTGTTTTCCAAATACAACCGAGCCTTTTGTGCCAACTAATACTTCATCAACCCTTGCCGAAGTGCCTTTTTGATGGCGACATTGGCTGTTCAAAATACTGCCATCGGCATACGTAAACTCAACAAAATGGTGGTCAAAAATTTCACCATAATCTTTACCTTTTCTGACTTCACGTCCGCCCATGCCTTGTGCAGTAACGGGATACCCTTTCTTTGCCCAATTCACCACATCAATATTGTGGATGTGTTGTTCAGTAATATGGTCGCCACATAACCAATTGAAATAGTACCAATTACGCATTTGATATTCCATTTCTGTTTGCCCATCCTTGCGTGGATGCACCCAAACACCATCGTTGTTCCAATAAGCTTGTGCCGAAACGATGTCGCCAATTTTGCCACTATGCACCCGACTCATCATTTCACGATAGAGGGATTGATAATGACGTTGCAAACCTACAACAACATTGAGCTTTTTAGATTTGGCTATTTCTGCCGCATCAAGTACACGTTTGATACCTGCAGGGTCAGTAGCCACAGGTTTTTCCATGAAAATCTGTTTGCCTTGCTTGACAGCTTCCTCAAAATGAATGGGACGGAAACCCGGCGGTGTTGTCAAAATGACCACATCTGCCAAAGCCATCGCTTGTTTATACCCATCAAAACCAACGAAAATGTTGCTTTCTGGCACATTAATGCGACTACTTACGCCTTGGTCTTTTTTCATAATGGTTTTGAGGCAAGTATCGGCTTGGTCGCGGAACGCATCGGCAACGGCAACCAATTTTGTATTTTCTTTGACACTCAATGCTTGAACGATGGCACCCGTACCACGTCCACCGCAGCCAATGAGTGCGATTTTTATTTCATCGCTACCCGCGCCGAAAAAGCGTTGATTGCCCAACAAAGGTGCTGCCATCAAGCCCCCCGTCAGTAAAGTGGTGTTTTTTACAAATTCCCGTCTGGTCAGTTTAAATTTAGACATTTTAATTTTTTTTTTGATTTAATATGAAGAATGTATAGTTCGATAATTATTTTGAAAAGAAGTTTAAATACTATGATTGTTTTGCAAAATAAAGCAAATTTAAAATTAAATTTTATAAGCAACGTGATAGATGGTTTTAAAAATAAAAAAGCCTATTCATTTTAATACTAATGGTGATATACTGAGGGGGGCTATTCTCAAAAAAAGAAGCCTTTGAGTGAACAAAAACGATAAGACTTTCCTTACTAGTTCAAAATAAAATGCTTTAACCGCTATCAAATTCTCATATTTACGTGAAAAAAATTCCTGAATTAAGACCTAACGCTCCTATGGCTCAAAATAAACAAAGTAGTTTTAAAGATCAATTTGCCGCTTTGGGGCATATTCCCGCCCTTTTTCGCTTGATTTGGCGCACCAATCGGTGGCTGATGTTGACCAATTTATTGTTACGGCTTGTCCGTTCGTCGCTGCCTTTGATTACACTTTTTATTGCTAAAAATATCATAGATGAAGTGGTTAAACTATCTCAAAGTCATGCCATTACAGATATTTCTTTTCAGGCATTTATTACTGACGGGTCGTGGTTAATGACATTGATTGCCTTAGAATTTGGCGTTGTCGCCTTCTCTGAAATCATCGGACGAGGCATTTCGCTGACTGAAATTCTTTTAGGCGATTTGTTTTCAAATCAATCGTCTATGGAAATTATCAGACATGCGGCAACGCTTGACTTGTATCAATTTGAAGACCCTCAATTTTATGATAAACTCGAACGGGCGCGTCGTCAAACGACAGGCAGAACAGTATTGATGACGCAAGTTTTTGAACAAGCGCAGGACATTATTACGATACTATTTTTAGGCGCAGGTTTATTGTTTTTTAATCCGTGGCTAATCCTCATCTTGGTTTTAGCCGTCATTCCGACTTTGTTTGGTGAGATTTATTTCAATCAAAAAGTCTATTCTTTAACGTTGAGTTGGACACCTGAACGGCGTGAATTGGACTATTTGCGCTACATCGGTGCATCGGACGAAACGGCTAAGGAAATTAAGATGTTCGGCTTGGCGGAATTCCTCGCCACACGTTTCAAAACCATTTCTGACCGTTATTTTGAAGCCAACAAAAAAATTGCGATTCGTAGGGCGATGACAGGCACGGCTTTGTCACTCGTCGGTACTTTGAGTTATTACGGGGCTTATATCTTTATCATTTTGCAAACGGTAGGCGGCATTATCTCTTTAGGAACAATGACTTTTCTCGCAGGGTCATTTGAACGTATGCGTAGTATGTTGCAAAGCATCATGTTGCGTTTCAGTCGCATTGCTGAATCCGCTTTGTATTTGCAAGACTATTTTGATTTTTTGAACATTACGCCTTTGATGAAAACAGGCGGTGGCTTGCCTGTTCCGAATCCGATACGTCAAGGTTTTACATTCGATAACGTCAGTTTTAAGTATTTAAATTCTGAAAAATATGCCGTTAAAAACCTTAGTTTTGAACTAAAAGCAGGTGAGAAACTGGCTTTGGTAGGCGAAAATGGGGCTGGAAAGACAACAATTGTTAAACTTTTAGCTCGTTTGTACGAACCTACTGAGGGGTCTATCAAACTCGACGGACACGACCTTAAAGACTATGACCCACATCTATTGCGGGAAGCCGTAGGCGTTATTTTTCAAGACTATATCCGCTTTGCCATGACCGCTTCTGAAAACATTGCGATTGGTAAAATTGAAGACATCAACAAGCAAACCCAAATCGTGGACTCTGCCAACAAAAGTTTAGCGGACACAGTCATTGAGCCTTTGCCTCAAAAATATCAACAGATGCTCGGCAAACGCTTTGCGGGCGGCGTTGATTTGTCGGGTGGACAATGGCAGAAAATCGCTCTCGCTCGTGCTTATATGCGTGACGCTCAATTATTGATACTTGATGAACCGACGGCTGCCCTTGATGCGCGTGCGGAACATGAAGTTTTTATCCGCTTTGCGGAATTAACAAAAGGCAAGTCGGCTGTTTTGATTTCACATCGTTTTTCAACGGTGCGTATGGCTGACCGCATTTTGTTTTTGGAAAATGGGCAACGCCTTGAAATGGGTACGCATGAAGAACTGATGGAGAAAGGTGGAAAATATGCGGAGTTGTTTAATTTACAGGCGAAAGGGTATGTATAAAAAATAATTTCACCATTTTAAAACATTCTATTACTTTTGTTCCATGGCTCAAAGAGAAGATTCTATAAAAATAATTACCAGATGGTTAAGTGTTCTCCGCAGCGAAGTGGAGTTAAGCAATTCTATAAACTTGCAAAACATCAATGTTATTGCTGAAAATTTTTATCGTGATTTTTTAAATCTCCTTTATGGTTACAACTTAAAAAACGCTAATTATCGTAAACAAAACGCCTCTGTTATTGATTTATTTGATGATGATAAACGTTTTGTAATTCAAGTTACATCTGATAATTCTTCAAAAAAAGTACATGATACGATTGATGGATTCAATGAAGGAACTCTTTATGAGAATTATGATCGGTTAATAATGTTAATTATTACGACAAAGAAAGAGTTTCCAAAAGCAAAGTTTGGTAATGTCCGTGGTTCACTTTTTAATAAAGAAAATGACATTATTGATATTACAGATATTCTTAAAGAAATTGAAGATTTAAAGCTTGATAAATTGCAACTAATAGAAGACTTCATTGTCAAGGAAGTGGCTATAAAAGTCCCATTTCATATACGAAATAAAGAGTCAAATGAAGTAGAAACAATAATGAAATTGATAGAATATCTAAGTGCAAACAGTGATATTGATGACTCCCCAGAAAAAGAACCTGATCCAGAAGGTAAAGTTCTACGTAGATTCGCTGATCATGCTGATTTTTTGACAGAAAGATTCAAAGAGTTAGCATATATTTACATTATTCCTTTGAAAATGGCTGAAAGCGAAATTGGTTTGGATAGAGTTAAAATAAAAAAAATTCAACTCTATTTAAAGCGTTTTAGTAATCGGTTTTTAGCCGAAAAAGAAGGTAATCCAGAAGTAGCTATATATGCTTTAGTTGCTTTTTTTAGCTCAAAATTGTCGGAAGCTAATTTTGATTTCGACGAGATTGCTGCTGAATTCTATTTAATTGATGAATTGATAAAATGTAACGTCTTTCCAAATCCTTGATACTTATGGAATCTTTAATATCAAAAGATGAGCAAATAAAAACATCTGTTGTGTATGTTGGTTATCTCATACTCAAAGATTTAAAAAAGCATAATGACAATAAAGTGTCAATTTTTGATTTAACAGAAATGTTGAAAAAACGAAATGTTGTTCATTATCGCCAAATTATCTTCGCACTAATGTTCTTACATAGTTGCGGTCTAATAGATTTTCGTGAGCCATATATCTACAAAACTATTTCATTATGATTCGCTTATTCAAACTATATTCTATTCCCTCAGTATTTGAGCCTATCTCATTCGAGATGGGAGTGAATCTTATTTTGGGCGAAAAAGCAGATGAAAGTACAAGCGGGAATAGAAAAACAAATGGTGTTGGAAAATCAATGAGTATAGAATTTATTAATTTTTGTCTATTGAAAAAGAAAGAGGATTCTCGTGTAATGAAGATTCCAAATGATATACTTTCTAATGATACTCAAATTATTTTAGATTTAGAAATAAATAAAAAGCATATTTCTATTATTAGAACAAAAGGAAAACCAGACAACCCTGTTTTTTTGATTGAAAATGAACTGACAGAATTTAAAAACTTAGATGACGCTTTAAACTATTTAACGACTCTTTCAATTGATCCAAATATTGAAGGCTCTCCAAGTTTTAGGCAACTGATGAATCTTATGATTCGAGATGAACGGTCTGAATTTAAGGATATAATTCAAACATTCGATACATCAAAAAACAGCATCCCCCCTGACTATATACCTCATTTATATTTATTTAAAATAGACTTAGATACTTACAAAAAAACTAAAAGTATTATTACTCAAATAGTTCAGAAAAAGAGCCATAAATCAGAGTTAGAAAAAACGATAAAACAAAAATATGCTTCGACAAGTGAAGCTTTTTCTGAACTAAATGCACTTAAAGATGAAGTTAAACAAATTGGTAAAGCGGTTGATGAATTAGAAAGCAATCAGGCTTTTGATTCAATTCAAAAGGATTTAGTCACTATTGAATCAGAAATGGATGATCTGCGTTCAAAGCAAAAGGCATTAAAATATGAATTAAAAAAAATTCAGTCTTTACCAGAACCTGAAAAAATAACTGACTTGGATATTGAGATTATTTACGATCAGTTTAAACAAGGTTTAGGCGAGGTTATTTCAAAATCTATAGAGCAAGTAAAATCGTTTAAGTCTAAAATTGATAATTTTCAGCAAATGCTTATAGATAGTCGTAAAAACGAATTAATAAATAATCTGGAGTTATTGTCTGAAAAATTGAAAGTATTGGAAAGTAATTATTCTGAAAAATTAGATACTGTTAACGCTAAAGGTCGTTTTAAAAACATTAAAATCGCAATGGCTGTTTTAAATAAAAAAAGCGATGAATTAGCCAACACAAGAATACAATTAGAAGGTTTTGATAAAGCAGATAAAGAAATAAAAGTGTTGAACAGAGAAAGGAGTAATTTAATCGCTCGAATTGATGAGTCCGTTGATTCACTTAAATCTGTTGTAGATAGTTTTAATCAAACGATACTCGATATTCACAGTGAAATTATGGATAATGCAAAAGCATCATTTAGAATTGAGACAATTGATAAAGCTACACGAAAAGAAATCTTCAACTTTGATATGCGAATTGATAGTGACGGTAGTCATAGTGTTGATAGAGCAAAGGTTTTTATCTATGATATGGCATTGCTTTTTAATTCCCATACTAGAGAAAGACACCCACGTTTACTTATTCACGACAATATTTTTGATGTAGATAAAGATACTTTAATTCAAAGTTTAAATTATTTATCAAGAGTTGAGAGCTTATTTTATGATTTTCAGTATATCTTGACATTAAATAGAGATGAAATTGAATATGATGAGAAAGAAATTAAACTATCAATAAGTAGTCATAAAAGAGCAGAATTTACAAGACAAAAAAGATTCCTTTATTCCACTTCTGATAGTCCGTACCAAGAACGAAATTTAGCCAAACAACAATCTAAACGAAAAGTAACTTGATAAAAATAACTTCAGATTTCTATTATTCGACCAAACAAAAGTCCACACGTTCAGACGTTGTGGACTTTTGTTTTTAGTTCATCTAAACCTCTCCAATACGTGTTTTCCAAACGGCAGGGTCACGTTTAGAACTTATGACGAATAAAATGATAACGGATTGTCCTACAATGGTTTGAAAATTAAGTGGTAGCTCATCGTCGGTTTTGGTCTTAGAAATTAAAAATTAGGCAGTTTGATAGTGGCTGAAAATGTTTTTTTTGACTTCATCCCAACTTAAAAGCTGCGTTTCTTTATTTTTAATCAATGCCAATCGGCGAGCCAATTCTTTTTCAAGTTCAGGCGATACATCTAATTTTTCAGAACGAGGGTCGTCTGCGATGTCATCCCAAACTCGTTCAACTAATACAATTTTCTCTTCAAGTGAAAGTTGGGCTATTTGCTCTAATATTTTTGTCATCTTATTTTTTTAGTTTTATATGACGAAGGAAGAACAAATTTAATCGAAAAGAAGAAAAATACCTAAAAAATAGAAATCTTTAATTCTAAATTTACGTCGAATCAAACGAGCCACAACATTCGTAGCTCAATTTTAAATCAATCACAAACCAGCTTATGAAATTCTTAAAAGTCTCTATTTTTACTTTTCTCACCACTTCTCTTTTTGCGCAATATCAAACGTCACCCAATGCCGTTTCGGCTTCATCGTCAACAGACCGTTTGAAGGCAATGGATGTGCGTAAGAAATTGACTGCCAACTCTTTACTCAATGGTGTGACGTATCGCAACGTCGGGCCAACAGTCCAAAGTGGACGTGTGGTTGATGTGGATGTCAACCCAAAGGACCCCTCAGTATTTTACGTCTGTTATGCCTCGGGCGGCTTGTGGAAAACAGAATCGAATGGGGCTGACATGACACCCATATTTGATAATCAAGCAGTTATGACCATTGGCGATGTGGCAGTCAATTGGGATAAAAAAATAATTTGGCTCGGTACAGGTGAAAACAATGCCAGCCGTTCCAGTTACGCAGGGGCGGGTATGTACAAATCGAGCGATGATGGGAAGACGTGGCAACACCTCGGTTTGGAAGAAACCCAACACATCGGACGCATTGTTTTGCACCCGACGAATCCCGACATTGTTTGGGTGGCTGCTTTGGGTCATTTGTATTCACCGAACAAAGAACGAGGCGTTTATATGACCAAAGACGGGGGAAAAACATGGAAACAAACCCTTTTTGTGGACGATAATTCAGGCGCAATTGATATTGTGGTGGACGAAACGAACCCCTCAGTATTATATACAGCAACATGGACGAAAGAACGCCGCGCTTGGAATTTTGAAGAATCGGGCAAAAGTTCGGGCATTTATAAATCCGTTGACGGTGGTATGACTTGGAAGCTCGTCACAGCCGAAGGCGCAGGTTTTCCAACAGGCAAAGACGCTGGACGCATCGGTTTGGCACTCGCCAAAAAAGGAAACAATACGCTCGTCTATGCGGTTATTGACAATCAAGGTTCAAAACCAGCTAAAGACGATGAATCAAAAGATGATGATATTAAAAAAGAAGACCTCAAAACGATGTCAAAAGACGCATTTTTGGCATTAAACAAGAAAAAAGTCGCTGCTTTTCTGAAATCCAATGGTTATCCAGAAAAATACAAAGCCGATGACATCATTGAGCAAATCAAAGCCAATAAGATAACGGTTCAAACCCTTTACGATTACGTGGACACAGGTGACGATGGTTTTGCTAATCGCAACGGACTCATTGGTTCAGAGGTTTATCGCTCGGAAGATGGCGGCAAGTCTTGGAAAAAAACGCATGATAAGCCGATTCCTGATCTCTTTTTCACTTATGGCTATTACTTTGCACAAATACGTGTCATTCCGAGCAATCCAGATAAAGTTTATGTCTTAGGTTTTCACGCTGTTGGTTCTGACGATGGTGGCAAAACATGGCGCAACCTCGATAAAGACAATGTTCACGCGGACCACCATGCTTTGTGGGTCAATCCTAACCGTCCAGGACATTTGATTAATGGCAATGACGGCGGCATCAACATCACTTATGACGATGGTAAAACGTGGTTTAAGTGCAACAACCCGCCTGTTGGTCAATTTTACCACATCAATGTGGACATGAATGAGCCGTATAATGTCTATGGTGGACTTCAAGACAATGGCGTTTGGTTTGGTAGTTCTAAAACAGAACCTAATATTGATTGGCAGGATTCAGGACACAATGAATACCGTCGAATAATGGGCGGCGATGGTATGCAAACGATGATTGATACCCGTGACAATGCGACGGTTTACACAGGTTTTCAATTCGGTGTTTATGCCAGAACATCCACAAAACAAGGCACACGACCTAAATTCATCACACCAAAGCATGATTTAGGTGAAAAACCGCTTCGTTTCAATTGGCAAACGCCTATTTTGTTGTCGCAACACAACCAAGATGTCTTGTATTTTGGGGCAAATAAACTCTATCGCTCTCTGGACAAAGGCGATAATTGGGAACGCATCAGCGAAGACCTCACCAAAGGTGCTAAAAAAGGCAATGTGCCTTATGGTACTTTAACTGCGATACATGAGTCGCCACTTAAATTTGGTTTAATCTATGTCGGCAGCGACGACGGTTTGATTCATGTTACAAAAGACGGTGGCGTTGAGTGGACAAAAATTACTGAGGGGTTGCCTTCTGACCTTTGGGTGAGCCGCGTGCAAGCGAGTAGCCACGACAAAGCGACGGTTTATGCGTCACTCAATGGCTATCGGTGGGACGATTTCAACGCATATATATATGTGTCAACAAATTATGGCAACACTTGGACGCGCATCGGTACTGATTTACCTGCCGAACCTGTCAATGTCATAAAAGAAGACCCTAAAAATGCGAATATTCTTTACGTTGGTACTGACCACAGTTTGTATGTGTCATTGGATAAAGGAAAAACTTTTCAAAGTATGAACAACGGTTTGCCAAATGTCGCTATCCACGATGTCGTCGTTCACCCTCGTGATAAAGAATTGATTGTTGGCACACATGGGCGCTCGTTGTTTATTGCAGATGTACAACACGTTGAGCAATTGGATGATAAAACATTGGCAAAAGACTTTGTGGTGTTTGATTTGAAGAAGCAAACAAATAGGGGTTGGGGTTCGCAACGCAACAAATGGGAAGAGATGAAACCCATCACTATGTCCATTCCTTGTTATGCCAAAACAGGCGGTAAGGCAACCGTTACGATTCGTGCTGGAAAGGATTTGGTTTTATCAAAAGCAACTGTTTCGCTTAAAAAAGGCTTGAATTATCCTGAAATTGATATGAGTTTTGATGAAAAACAGACCCCTCAGTATCAGACATGGTTGAACACCGATAAAAAAGATAAAGAAGCCAAAGACATCGAATTGAAAAAAGGTGATGATGGTAAGTTTTATCTTCAAAAAGGAAAATACACCGTTGACGTGGAGAAAGACGGGGTTAAAGTAGAGAAAGAATTGGTCATAGAATAAAAGGCACCCCCTTCCCGATGGTATCGGGATTTCGTTCCTCAACAGTATAAGTCATGAAATGCTCGAATCCGCTTGTGATTCGAGCATTTTGTGTTTTAAAGTGTACAAAAAAACCCAATTCCTGTCAAGGAATTGGGTTCGAAAAATCATGCGTTACAATGCGTTGTGTATGTATCTTAATGTTTCATTTTATGTTTTGGCGTTTCATTCATTGTGTTATTACCACTAAAATAATCGGTGTTTGAGATGGCTTCTATATTTCTTTGAGCAAGCATATCCAATCTATCATCAGATGCTGCTAAGGGTTTTTTAAGAATAAAATCCGCTTCAAAAATTTTAGAACTACGATTATTCTCTTTTGAAACGATATAATGCTGAACGCGATAAGTGACATTTTTTGAGAATCCGATTTGCACATCATACGGTGGTGTAGAAATCGAGTCGGTTAAGTATGGAGTCCAAGTATTGGTTTTGGGGTTGCGTGCGAAGTATATAAAATAATGTGTGCAATTAAGGGTTTGATCAACAGGCATTACCGTGAAAACATAGGTATTAAATCCCTTATTGTTCGTCATTAAGTTACAAGTTTCATCTAATTGAGGTTGCATTGAATCTGAGAAGATTTGTTGCGGTTCAATATTTTGACCTATTGATAATTGAAGGTTCAACAGACAGATAGTGAAAAGGGTGGAAAGTATTGCGTTCTTATTCATGGATTATATTGTCATTTAAATACCCAAAGATGATTATGCCTACAATGGCTTTAGTGATAAAACGAAGTTGTTTGTCAACTGATAGTACAAAGATGCAGGCTTAAAAAGCAAGAAACAATTACAGTTTTTTCGATTATTCGGGAATTTGTTTTTCGTCAAAAAAAAAAAAAGGCTCTTTTCTAAAAATTAGAAAAGAGCCTTTAAAAAAAAAGCGAAGGATTTTCTGATAAAAAAAATGTTCATGGGATAGCCTTTATCAATACTGTTAAAGGCTTCAATGCCCAAAAGGCGTTGAATTAAGCTGTCTATCTATTGTTTAATGATTTTGCCAACCATTCTTTCATTATTGGCAATTATTTCATAGAAGTAAACCCCCCTCAGTATTTCGGCGGCTTTCCACTCTATGTTTTGTTCTCCTTTGGTTTGATTTTGATTGACTAATACCTCTATCTGCTGCCCAAGAGCATTGTAAATAGATACACGGATAGAAGCATCAGCCGACAAGAAATACTTAATCGTTGTTGTGCTATTTGTTGGATTAGGAGCGACTTGATGTGTGGAGACTGTATGTGTGGCTTTATTGAAATTCACTGTATTAATACTCGCAGTGCCATCTGAAATAACCATTTTATGTTGGTCATTGATAGATGCCAAAGGTTTATTTTGATTATTTGTAGCAATTACATTGTTTACCGTCGTTGTCGTTGTACATTCGTATAGATTGAAAGTCGTTCTATTCATCATGAAATGTACTGTAAAACAAGCATTTACGGTACAGTTCTGTATATTATCGATGATGATAAACGGTTTTCTATTCTGGTAGAAAGTAATAGTAGAATTATCGCTTGATACGATATATGTCAACCCAGAACTTAAAGTTTTGTGGAAACTTAAAATATCTGATAAGGCATCATAGCCGAGTTTGACGTTTAATAAGCTGTTGCCTTTACTAAAATCCGCAGCCCATGAGCCACCATTTTGAACGATAACATTCAAAGAATCGTCAGAATTTTTTATTTGAGGACTGCCTAAAGTGCATGAAGAACTGCTGCTGCGGCCTTCGAACATGACCAAATCATCAATCACAATATCATAAGATGTGATAGATTTGGGTGAAAACATTTTGTTTTTAATCGCTTCGCTTGAACCCGCGACCTTTTCGGGCATTTCAAAAGCAAAAAGGGTTTGAATACTGAGGGGGGTAATAAGCACTGCCCAAACGATGAGAGATTGGATGATTCTAGTAGTAGATTTTTTATACATGATGGCTATGGATTTATAATAAAAAATTAATTAATTAATTAAATGCAAATATAAGATAATTAACATTTCCATCCTATTACAGTTTTTGGGCATTTTCGGAGTAAAATATTTTTACCTTTGAAAAAAATATTAAAAAGATGAATAAGACACAAAGATGAAGTTATTAGAAATCTTAAGTTTATTAAATTTTAAGGAACATCGGCGGTTCTATAAGTTTTTGCTCTCTCCGTTTTTTAATGATAGTGTCCACACACCATTCATTATTAAACTCTATGAATATATGAGGGTACATAAATTTGATGCCAACAGCTCGGAATTGACCCAAGAAGGTATGTTTGAGCATGTTTTTGCGCAAAAAGATATATCAAAGCATAAAATTGATTTGCATCGGCTTTTATCAGAACTTCTGGATTTACTGGAGCAATACCTGACATTTGAACAAAATCCATCATCAGAAATCAAATGGTTAAAGGAACTTTCGATGGCAAAATTTTACCGAAAGCATGAATTAGTGAAAAGATTTGAAACCGCTATTGAAGCGGCGGGAAAAGAAATAAATAGAAACCCTATACGGGACAGTCAGTTTTTTTATCAGAAATTTTTACAGGCTCAAGAAGAGTTCGAGTTCCAAAGCTCCTTCAATATTAGGCGGAACGATGCCAATTTATTGGAAACGCACCGCAATTTGGACATCTTTTACAGTATGATTAAAATGAATTATACTTCGATTTTGTTGTTACAAGGCAGTATGACAGAGATTGAGACGAAGGAAACCTTTCAATTCGTTGAAACAATTAAACAACTCTTGGAGAGTAGTCCTTATATAAGGACGCCCATTTTAGATATTTACTATAGAATTTATCAACTCTTGCATGATGCGTCCGATGAAAAAGCGATTCTTGAACTTGAACAGCTCATTCAAACAAATGAATCGCTGATTCCTGCCGATAAAATGAAAGATTTGCAGGCTTTTTATAGGACATTCTGGGTGAAAAGGTACGTCAATCAGAATGCTCCAGATGCTCTTTTAGATTTATTTCATGTTTATGAAAAACATTTAATTAAAGGCTATCTGTACAGAGACGGAAAGATTCACACTACGACGCTTCAAAGTTTGACGAATACAGGTTTGAAGTTGAAAAAATACGCATGGGTAAAAGGCTTTTTAGAAAACCATAAGCCAGACAGCATCGTTGGAAGAGATGATTCAGTGGAAATTCATAATTTTTTATTGGCGAATTATTATTTCTGTACTGCCGAGTACGAAAAGACAGAAGAAATATTACTGTCGCTCAAGTTTAAAGACATTTTCTACGACATTCAAGTTTATTTTTTAATAATAAAGATTTATTACGAACAAAATTCACCGCTTTTGGAGGATAAAATGAATGCCTTAAAAGTGAAAGTTGCCAGAGGCAATTTGCCTGAATCGAAAAAAGCCTTTTTCTACAATTCGCTGAATAAATTAGCCATTATTCAGAAATTAAAATTTGTACCTGATAAATCATTAAAGTTAAATATTCTTGAAGAACTGAACAGTTCAAAGGTTTTTAGTGAGCGTGAGTGGCTCATTGAGAAAGTACTTCAATTATAAATTGCCAATGTCCACCCATAGATATTAAAGCCTCAAATAGTTACCAACAGTTTAAATCTTTGTTAAAGTGGTCTTCAAAACTTCTTTTTACTGAGGGGGTAGCGTCTAATAGATAGTAAGTTTTCTGGATTGATTTTGATAAAGTCATTTAAACCCAACTACTTACTGTTTAGATTCTTCACGCCTAAATATTAAAAAGATGAAAAAGTTACATATTCTGCAGTCGATTTTATTTCTCCTGTTGTTGTCAACAACAGGTTTTAGCCAAAACTATCCAACAAACTCACAGACTTCACCACCGTATGATGATGCCTATTATGATGGCGGTGACAATGGACAGGATTCCGACCCTGGCGCATACGGTGTCTTTTATGATGATTTGTCGCCTGATGGCAATTGGATTGACTATCCTGGATATGGTTATGTCTGGATTCCTCGCGTAACAGGTGATTTTCAACCTTATGGCACTCAGGGACATTGGGCGATGACCAATTACGGTTGGACTTGGGTTTCCGATTACCGCTGGGGCTGGGCAGCCTTTCACTATGGCAGATGGGCTTTTGAACCACGCTATGGTTGGATGTGGATTCCTGGACGTGAATGGGGACCTGCTTGGGTGTCTTGGAGACAAAGCAATGACTATTTTGGTTGGGCACCAATGGGGCCACGCTCCCGAATTTCTATCAACATCAGCTGTCCTTACGACCATTATCGATTTGTGCCACGCCGTTATTTTACAAACAGAAATGTGTATAATTACTATGCCGATAGGCGTAATAATGTGACTATTATCAACAATACGACCATTATCAATGAGACGCATATTGTTAATAAGAACAAATACTACTATGGGCCACGTAAGGATTTTGTAGAAAAAGCGGTTGGTCAATCTGTTAGAGTGGCAAATGTCTATGACAATCCGAGACCTGGTGCGGATGTCTATAATAATGACCGCGTGAATGTTTATCGTCCACGCATTGATAAAGCACCTGCGGGAGTCCGACCTACGCCAAAGAGAGTCGCTTCTGCTTCTGAATTGCAACCCATTACTAAGGATAGAGAATTGACTCCGAGTGTTAGACGAGAAAAACCTCAAAATACTGATGGGGCGCAAACTCGTCCGCAAGGGAATCAACCACGTCGGAATGAGACGCCACGGGAGAATCCCAATGTCAATAGACACCCGACACCTTATAATACGCCAAGTCCAGAAGTGAGACAGCCACGTCGGAATGAGACACCACGGGAAAATCCTAACGTGAACAGACAACCGACACAGAATAATGCGCCACGTCCAGAAGTGAGACAGCCGCGTCGGAATGAGACACCACGGGAGCGTCCCAATGTCAACAGACAACCGACGCAGAATAATGCGCCAAGTCCAGAAGTGAGACAGCCACGTGTAGAAAGAACAAATCCTCAACCTGCGAAGGCTAATGAGCCTGCACCAAAGAGGAAAAACAATAGAGGCAACGATAACTAAAAACGGTTGGCTTGATTGATTTCTCAAATTAAAAAGTCCATTCGATGTGCTAAAAGCAGTATCGAATGGACTTTTTGTTTGACAGTTCAGTTTTCTACATTTTTGTAACCATCGGACGACCATTGCGCGACCACTCACTCCAAGAACCAACATACAGTTTCGGGATTTCCATACCCGCATAAGCCATCGCCAACAGCGTATGACATGCCGTCACGCCAGAGCCACAATGGACGATGACTTGCTCTGACTTTCTATCATTCAATGCCTTTTCATACTTTTCACGCAGTTCGGAAGGCGGTAAAAAGAACCCCTCAGTATCCAAGTTGCTACTAAAAGGAATATTGAGCGCATTGGGAATATGCCCAGCAATCAAGTCAATCGGTTCAAATTCTCC
>JANLQI010000248.1:0-1943 GCA_031367705.1 Saprospiraceae bacterium
CCCCAATGCCAGAACCAATGCCAATTGTAATGCACCAAATTGTCTTTGTAGGCGCGGCGTGGTGCTGGTCCTTGCCACAAATCGAAATTCAGATAATCGGGTACAGCAACTTTTTTACCAACACCAATCGGTTTTCGTGCGTTGGCATACCAACCTTTGGCGTAATAAACATTACCGATAATACCTTCGTGCAATTCCTTCATGGCTTGCATGACTTTTGGGAAAGAACGCCTTTGACTGCCCATTTGAATGAGTTTATTGTATTTTTTAGCAGCTTGTACCAATATTTCACCTTCATTTGGGTTGTGACAACACGGTTTTTCAACGTAAACATGCTTACCCGCTTTCACCGCCATCAAAGAGGCGGGTGCGTGCCAATGATCGGGCGCAGCGACCACCATAGCATCTAAGTCCTTTTGTTCTAACATTTTGCGAACGTCGGTAAAGCCTTTGGGTTTTTTGCCCGTTATTTTCTCAATTTCGGCTATGGTTTTAGCGACTACTTTGCTATCCACATCACAAACGTAGCCGACTTCTACATTTGGCAGTTGGGCGTACATTTTGGCGAGAAAAAACCCACGACTGTTGGTCCCCATAGACCCAATAACAACTTTTTCGTTGGGTGAACCTGTGAAAGAGAATAACTGCGGAACGGTTAATAAACTCGCGCCTGCCAGTGTTGTTTTCTTAATGAATGTCCTTCGATTTTCCATGATTCTTAGATGTTTAGTTTAGTAAAAAAAATGATAATCGCTGATGAAACCTAATTTTGAAGCCTTTATACTGAGGGGGTATTCTTCACCACAATAAAAGCATTATTTCTCTTTTGAAAAAATTTTAATCAATTACAGGCACAATGAAGCGTTGATTTGACAACTTTTTCGTTCTGCAACCTTTTCTCTGTTCCAAACGCCTTCAATTGGCACATTCAATTCGTTAAATTTCAATAAAATGCATCACTATCGTTTCTTTTTGTTTTGCTGTATTATTGCATGAGGCGACATTAGCCCAAACACAGAGGATTTTTACTAACAACCATCATCATTTTATACTGATATTGATCACTGTTCCGTATGTCTATTGATGCCTAACTTTGTTTTTATCGTTTAACTTTTAAACAAAAATAAAAGATGATAACAATCATGAAAGGATTGCCCGACGACACCTTAGGTATTTCTGCCGATGGTGAAATAACGGGAACAGATTACGAAACCGTTTTAATACCTGCCTTAGAAGAAAATTAAAAAACCATGAGAAAATAAAAATGCTCTAACATTTGGGCAGTTAGAGCCGAAACGCCTCCCACAGTATAAAACACTTTTTTTCGCAATCAATTGAAATAATGCCGACAATAACAGAACATAAAAGCAGTACCGTTTTTGACGGCAAAATCATTTCCATTCGTGGCAGTGTGGTTGATGTATGGTTTGAACAGCAGGTGCCGCCCATTTTTACCTTAATTCACACGGGCAAAAACGACGAAATAGCGATTGAAATTTTGGCGCAATTGGACAACCACCGTGTGCGGGGCATCGCTTTGACACCGACACAAGGTTTGTCACGTGGCGCAGCGGCGAAAATCATCGGCTCATCGCTTACTGTTCCTGTTGGCAAAAGCACTTTGGGGCGTATGTTTGATGTTTTTGGCAATACCATTGACCATAAAGAACCTTTAGGAGAGGTCGAATGGCGCAGCATACACAATTCCCCGCCTAAAATCGCTCATTTATCTACAAAATCTGAAATTTTTGAAACGGGTATCAAGGCGATTGACGTGTTGATTCCCTTAGAACGGGGTGGCAAAGCGGGTTTGTTTGGCGGTGCTGGCGTTGGCAAGACCGTTTTATTGACTGAAATGATTCACAATATGGTTGGTCATAATAAAGGTGTCAGTATGTTTTGTGGTATTGGCGAACGCTGCCGCGAAGGTCAGGAACTGTATT
>JANLQI010000122.1:0-58086 GCA_031367705.1 Saprospiraceae bacterium
TTCGATAATGTAATCAAGACCTAATAATACCTCTTCTCTACTATCCAAGTTGTAAGCGATATGATTCAAAACACCTTCATTCGCTTCTAAATTCGGGTCGGTAAAGACGGCAATATCATGCGACAAATTGCCAATCGTCCATAAACCACCGACGGGCGGAATCTCATTAGAAATACGCACTTCATCGGGGTTTTTCAAGCCCATACCTTGCCAAAATGCCTTTTCTTCGGCATATTTAAACTTTGCGTTCATGTATGTCACATGGTCAAAACGGCGCACATTGACACCTATTCGGCGGTTACTTGCATAACGGTCGGCGTAAATACTGGCATTGGGTGTGCCTTTTTCATTTAACCAAACGACATCCCAAAACACCTCGTGAATATGCCCATCAGGTGACTTGAAACGGTAGGCTTTGCCATGACCCAAATCGCCATCGTCCCAACCGATACCGGCACCTATTTTTTCTAAATATGCGACACAGTCTTCCAAAGCGTCTGCGCTGTCGGCACGCCAAGCCAAATGCCCCATGCCTACTTTTTCGCTTTGTGTCAATTTTAAAGTGTGGTGAAAATAATCGCCCCAAGCGCGGAGGTATGCGGAGTCGCCTTCTCTGCCCGTGACATCTAAGCCGATAATATCGGTAAAGAATTTGACTGATTCTTCCAAATCAGTGGTGTATATCTCAATATGAGCTAATTGTGAGAGATAATGTGGATTACGTGCCATTGTATTGCCTATTGTATTTTATGTAAAATTATTTAGTGCAAAGGTGGTTATATCCGAAATAATATTGTAGGCAAAAAGAGTGAAGTTATATGCAAAATCAATCCATTTGGAAAATAGGGGCTTAGTTTCACCTCAATACTGAGGGGGTCGGTGTTGGAGAAAGCAAAAATTGTAAGTAATGATGAATGATAAATGATGAGTGATGAATTGCATAAATCGTTGATTATCAAACATCTACAAGAAATCAATTTCCCGTTTATTTCTGTTCATCTACTTAAAACTAAACGCTTGTTTGATTTTACTTGCTTGAAGAGGACTTTTGGTAGGCACTTATTTCCACCTTTCGATGACGCAAATATTTATACAGCGTCATTTTAGAAACGCCAATTTCAAGCGCAATCTGATTAACACCCATTTTACCCTCTTTATAATAGGTTTCGGCTAAAATGGCTTTTTGTTCCGCTTCTTTGGTCATACCTTGCCTGCGTCCACCTTTGCGCCCTCTTGCCCGTGCTGCGGCTAAACCCGCATTGGTACGTTCTCTGATTAAATCTCTTTCAAACTCTGCAAAACTTCCAGCAATATTAAAAAATAATCGCCCTTGTGCTGTTGTGGTGTCAATGGCATCACAAATGCTTTGAATCGCGACATCTTTTTTCCCAAGTTGGGCGACGACTTCTAAAAGATGTTTCAATGAACGCCCCAAACGGTCGAGTTTGTAAACCACCACCACATCACCGACTCTGATTTGTGTCAACAACTTTTCAAGTTCAACCCTATCGGTTTTAGCTCCCGAAGCGATTTCAGTAAAAATTATTTCACAGCCTGCTTTTTTGAGGGCATCTATTTGCAAATCTATATTCTGGTCTTTGGTTGAAATACGTGCATAACCGATTTTCATATTGTATAGGCTTATTTAATTAAGAAATATGGAAAATATACTTTGATAGGTGTACAATTTTAATGTACTTTAAAAGTAGGCGAAGTTAATCATTAAAGCCAATTTAAAGCGGCTTTTGACAAGTCTAATTTGATTGTTTATTGTATAAACAAACGAGCGTTTAAGTTTACTGTGTGAACATCCTGCTCGATAACTTATCTTGAAAAATATCGAATTAAGATACATTGTTTTAAGACCTTATAATCATTCGTATTTCAGTGAAAGAAGACGTGCCAAACTATAATTTGAATCGCATAATATATTCAATAAAAAACGTGCTTTATTTTATTAATGTGAAAAAATCTTTTATATTTGTCTATCGAATTGAAAATAAAAAAATAAAGATCAGCTATCATTTGTAAGTAGCTATTTAAAGACCAATTAGATCCGAAAGCACAGCCAGTCCTCTTTTCTTAATGATATTTAAAATTTCTAAGAATCCCAAATCGTAATGGAGTCTGTCCTAAGGGAGACTGCTATGAAATATTACCCAAAAACTAAATTAAAAAACAGCCTTCCGTAGAATAAATATAAGCTTACTGTTTATCGTAATTGACCTCTTTGAAGGTGCAATTCTCTGATAATCAATTATATATAATGTAACATACGCTTACAATTTTTAATCAAATCTGTTAATCAAAATCATTCAACATTATGAATCTTACACACATTTTTCATCAAAAATTAACGCTGTATTTACGGGTACTCTGTGTATCTCTTTTCACTGCTTTTTGCTGTTATGCTTCTGGCGAACCTTCCCGAAACCACCCATTCGGCGATAGTAATGACAATCCGTGGGTTGAATTAAGCTATCCAATTGATTATTTGAGTGATTTACATTCTTTTGACGCAGAAGAGCAAAAACGTGATTGGCTCATGTTTGCCATTATCGCTCGCGAAATCGAAGACACAAATGCTGTTGGTTTGCGCAACGCATTGTACGATTTAACACCCCTGCGTCATGATTATATGCAATCACTTAGTAATCAAGCCTTTGGCTGGGGTCGAAGTTTGCCTTTGGTAAATAACAAACTATTGCTACTTGTCCCAAATGATTCTGTGAATCAACGTCGGACGATTCAGCAACAACTCGACCAATACAAAATGATGATGGGCAGTGAACCCGACAGCGTCATTCTGTATGAGTACCGTTCCGATTTTCAAAACACTTCTTTTCGCTTGTTAAGTAGAGTAAAAGGTCATCCGTTTTTTGAACGCGATTGGGGTTATGTCAGTGGTATTCTTAAAAACGAAAAAGATTTAAGCCAATTTCTGGCATCTGTTGATGATTTGACTTTTTGTCAAATCACAAAGGCAGGCATATCGGTAGCTGGTCGGCGGTACAATGCCTCAAAAGCGGTGAATATTACGGCTGAGCATGTGGCAACGCTTTACGATGCCAGCCTCATTTCTGATGGCATTAGTTTTTCGCTTGATCCATTTGTGAATGATGTCAACCTTGCTAAATTACTGAGGGGGTGTGCGGTAGGTTCAAATGCGGCGCTTGAAAGTTTATTGGGTGATAAAAGTTTATCCGTTCGTGATAGAGTGCTTTTGCTTCAAACGATTCAAAAACACAACGCTGTTATCTTAGATATTGCCGATGCGATTGCAGAAAATGATTATGAGCCGTGGGATTCGTTTACAGCTTATTTGGATGGAGCGTTTGCACCTTTTATTATAGATCAGGCAAATGGCGACAATCGCTTTTTCATACCTCAAGATGTCAAACAAATACTCGCCGAGATAAGGGACTCCACAGAGTCTTGTCCACCCAGTTTTTTAGAAGAAATTAAAGCAATACGCTTGAAATTGGGCATGACACCTATTGGCTTAATTTCTGATACATTATGGACTTTACTGATTGACCAAGCTCCTAAAACCCAACACGAATTAAAATTGTTAGGTCGTTTTTTGTCGGGACTCATGGATTCATCTACGACAATAGAACCCCGTTTCAAACCTGAAAGGCTGAATCATACCGAGGTTGGAATGATTATGTTTTATACCGACTTTGCTTTAAAAAGCAATAAACAACAAGGCAGTATGGTTTATGATGCGGTCAAAGTCAATATGCCTAACACTTGGTCGTCGGTTCATAATGCCTACTCCAGTCTTTATGGCTATTCCCGATATTGGTTTACACCGATGGATAAAGGTTTCGATATGCACGCCGATAAAATGGCTTTTTCATACAATACGACCCAACTCAATGCTCGGTCATCTGTCCGATTGGTGGACATGGGTAAGAGTGAAGTACCTCCTAATTACACTGCTTCACAATATGTTCAATGGTGGGCGAGACATTATGAAACCATAGCGGACTATGAAACAGAATACCACAGGCTCGATCAATTGATGAAGTGGTCACTTGTTTTCCGTTGGGCTAAAACCAATAAACAGTTTGCCGCATTTGAATTTTTGGATTCTTTAGTGCCTCAAATCCGTCGCGATTATCGTTTTCAAAAATGGTATGCCAATAATAATCAATTGCGTTTGAAAAAATACCTCCCTGTTTTGCCCATCAGCAAATGCTCTAAAAATACAACTGATAGTACAGATGTTTGTTTTGATTTCAAAAAGACCCACAGCAGCGGTGGCGTGCAATTGGCGAATGAAGCTCAGATGTCCCGCCATTTACCGATTAAAAAAACCAACCAAGCGACACGCGTTGGTCAAGACTTTAGTTTAACAACACCTGAAAAAAATGCGCAGTTAGATGGAAAAGTTTTTGAACTGGTCAAAGAACCGCTTGTTAAGACAGAGACCAAGATTGTGAAAACGATCAATAACGATCCAATGGAAGCTATTTTGAAAGGAGAGACTCAAATTGTGGAAGCAACTTCGCAAACGTCAACCTTGCATATTACACAAGGCGGTTTCTCTAAAGAAGTGGTTTATCATAACAAACCGGTCCTAAATTTCAGTGTGCGTAATACGGGCGGGGGTACTTCTATACGCATTACAAGCAACCGTATCACTCCATTAGAAAACTTAGGGCATCTTGTTACAGAAACGTCTAACCCAATTGAATCGGTGGCGAATTTGCCCAATACCAAACAGTTTATTCAACTTGACCGTTTGGGTTGGGCGGGTAAACTGGACGATGATAAGGATCTAATCATCTTTGGGAAAAAGAATCAAATACGTCAATTTCCTGTCAAAGACCCTTTATTAGCCATTGAATCGGGTAGTGATTTCTCACCTAAAGAAATAGCGCGGACAATGGTCGTGGGAGACCAAGGACAATTTGTTAAACAACTACAAACGTACCCATTTGGTCTATTGAGTAGAGTTGGCGAAAAGGGCAAAAATATCGTCCAGTTTTTAAAAGAATTGCCCAGTAAAAAAGATGTTGGCAAAACAATAGAGCCTAAAACATTTCGCTTACTAACTGTTGAAAGAGAATTAGTATTAAAAGGAGACGAAGCCAATGGCTTCCGTTTTAGTGCCAATGCGGCCGATAAAATACAGAAAAAGACCACATCGGGTGATATTAAAATGCTGCATGGGACAAAGTTTGAAGTCATTCATACCCTCGACAAATTACCCAAACGCAGCCGCGGTCTATTTTATGGAGAAGAAGGGCAATTGCTGATGCTCTCGAAACGCAAAGCTTGGCATCCTAATTTTGCAAAACTGACTGAAGAACTCATTACGCCTGAATCTGAAATCAAGGCGATTGTTTTTAATCGCAAAGCAAAAGGTGTCCGTTTGTTGGATGACAATATAATGGAAGTCCCACGCCGTCTATCGGATGCAGACAAAGCTATTGCCAAAGAAACGGTGAAACAGATAAATACCGACCCAACTTTGGCTGATATTTATAGAAGCTTTGACAAGATACACGCGACCGATAATCAGGCGTTGGCAGCTATTGAAGCGACCAACAGTTCAATGCGGCTCGATTATGTCGAAATTCGGAATCTGCCGCATAGACTTATTGCCGAAGATGTGGCTGTTGTCAGCGTCCGTTCATCTGGGGCTACCCCTCAGTATCTTGTACGTACCGCAAAGATGCCTACCGCTGAAGTTAGAAATATCAAATTGGAAGGGGATGCTTTGGATTTCACTACGCTGGATAACCGTATTGAATCGGCTCAAAATCTTACAGCTCTTCTTAAAATGACAGAAAGTGAGGCAAATTTTATTCAGAAAATCTATCAAGAAACGAAGGCGACAACTCTTGTGACCATCGAAACGCCTGAAACAGGTATGAGTTTAGCGAAAATTTCGGCTTTGCACGGCAAACTTCCTAACAAAGTCAACATTATCCAAAGCCTCGGCAACCTATCAAAAGCATCGAAAGTCGCCAAACAGAACCCTTTGATTAAATTGGAAGAAACGGCTATTATGACCACAAAAGAGCATTTGTCGGTTGATATAAGTCGTGATTTGACCTATAAATTAGAAGCCAGAAAATCGGATATTCAAAAAAGTGTTTCCTATGACAATTTCATAACGAAACTAAAAGAGCCTAAAGCAAAACAAATCATACTCCTAACTGAAGGTGGAACAGAAGAAGGCGTTTTACAATTCGCCGATAAAGCGGTTGGTGCAGATGAATTGGTGAAAGATATTAGCCGTTTATCAACAGAAAAAGACTATATATATGTCGCTACAGATAATAGTTCTTACTGGCAAAAAACATTGACTCGTTGCGGCAAGTTTACGCGCATAATCGGTCAAGACTTGTCTAATGGCAGCCAAAATGTTCAAAAACAAATGCACGGATTTTTTGACCAACTTTACAACTTAGGTGCGGGCAAACAACCTAAAAATATTGATGATTTGATTCGGAAAATCACAAATGATGAAGTTGAGTCACTCAAAAACACACCCATGCCCAAACGCAGTTTCGACGAGTTTATCCGCCGTTTGAAAAGTATTCCAGATTTCAATACAAACAATTTACAGCAACTTAAATGGCGACATTTTTAAGTTTTGACTGTAATCTCATACATAAATGGTAAAAATAACGAAGCTGTGTAACTTTTAACACGGTTGCACAGCTTCATTTTCTCTTATCAAAAAGCGACACCCCATGTCTATTAAAACGACATTAGAACATCTAAATGCAGAAATACCGCTTTCTGCTACCCAAACGACCGTCCTCATTTGCCCGCCTATGACGGAATCCCAATTTAATCGGCAAGCAAAGCAAATAAATGGACATTTTTCCATTAGCCAATGGATACTGAGGGGCCTGTTTCGCCGCCGCACACACGATTTTTTGCGTATCTATCTGCCTTATTATCCAGATTGGTCAAGCTATCGAAAGAAGCTGCTTAAGCCATTAACACACAGTTTGCGCTTGATAGCAGATACCGGTGTACACATTATACCCGATGCAACAGGGCAGGATTTTCGTCAATCTGTTCGAGATAAAAATGTCCGCGCCATCTTTTTAGTAGCACATCATATTGTTTCTAAAGATGCGATTGAGTTCGCCGACGGTGCTTATGCATTGTCTGAAATTGAAACTATCTTAAAAGCATATAAACGGGAGACACCCACAGCCCTACTCTTTTTTGTGTGCCATTCCGCCGTTTTAGATAAAATGTTCTACGGTCAAATGGAGCATGTGAACAGCATTGGTTGGTCCAAATGGGCGATTGGTTGGGGGGATGGTATGGCTTTTATAGGCGCATGGCTGAAAGAGCTTAATGGGAACACAACACTTTCAACGGCATATCAAACAGCTTTACGAAACTTTTTAGATTCGACTAAAAACGATTTTTCTTAATTATTTTAACAAATACGTAATATGACAACATCATCAGAGCTATCTATGGCAGATTCTGTCAAAGATTTATTGACATTTTTTAAGACCCGTACAGCAGTAACAAGAACAATCATTACTCACCAGTTTATGCTTGATGATATTATCAAGCCTTCGATTCTGATGGGTGAAGAACCTACTGAGGGGATGCCTGATATGCAAATTAGTAGTGTCAACGAACACGTTTTTCAAGAAAGAGTCAAAGCTGCACGTTCAGAATTAAGTGCTATGCAACAAAAAAGAGAAGCGCGAGAAAAACGGCTTTTGAATATTTGTTTGTTCAGTGTCGGTTTTGCCGCTGCATTGATTGTAAGTGGTGGTATTTTTCTTTTTTTGCAGCCAAACGATAAACAGTTAGGCGTTTTAACCAGCCTAAGTAGTGTATTGCCTACAATTTTAAGTGGGTCACTTTTTATGCTTTATCAAAAGGAGAAAGAGCATACTAAAGCAATTGATGATGACACTCGGCAGCTTTTGAAAATAGAAGCCATTCTGGGTATCATTGCTCAATTACCTGATAGGGCAATGAGGCAGGCAACCTATCCTAAAATATTTGAACAGTTGAAAATCTAATTGAGTACACACTCAAAAACATTCTGCTTTCAGATATTTTTATTGTTTTTCCTCTTTGGACTCTAACATTGTTTTTATTTTTCCTACATCCGTTCGGCGTTTGTCCGTTTTTAATAACCCCCGTGCTTCAAATTCTTTGAAATCTTGTAAAAAGGCATCCTTATATGTCGGCAAATTTTGTTCACCAAAAGGTTTGTCTTTGTACCTCAAATATTCATTTTTAGCCGCTTCGAAATCATCGAGAAAAAGTTTGACATGAGGAAGGTTTGTATACAGATATAAGTCATCTTTATTCAAATCTTTTCCTCTATTTAAAGATTTTAGAGCCTCAGAAAAACGGCTTTTGAATATTTGCTCCCAAGCTAAAGAATTGTATTTGCGCGCTGTATTTACGGAATCTTGATGCGTTGGGTTATATTTAAGGCGTTTCTCATAAATATCAACACTTTTTTGTTCATGATCTAATGGGTTATTAATTAAATCAGCCCAGTCGTCCTCAAGCAATTGATAAATTTGAGCGAGTTTGAGCGAATCGTCTGGAAGTAACAATTCTTGAAATTTTGTGGCAGTTGCTTTTGTCACAGTTGCTTCGGTTATTTTGCTTTTATCTTCGCGTGTCAGCAAAGACCACATGTTGTAGCGCACATCCGCACTGTCTTGTAGCGGTTGTTTATATAATCTTTCATAATACTTGTAGGCTTCAGTGAAATTTTTTCTATTCATATTGGTTTGAGCCAATTGTTTCAAGATTTTAGGCTCTCCCTTTTCTTCTAATGCTTTAAAATCGGCTGAATCAACGGCAAAACCGTATTCGATTAAATCAACAATAGAGGGTATTTTTTCTGGCTTAGTATCTTTAGGATAATCCCATATTTTAACTTCTCCGTTAGTACTACCCGTTAGGATAAGTTGTTTATTAGGCGAAAAATCAATTGTCAATACACTACTATTATGCCCAAATCTGGCAATCGTATCATTGTCAAAATTGAGCATATACATCGTATTATCACTACAGCCAATAAAGAAATTATGACTATCGGGTGAAAACTTAACCACATTATTTTGTACTTGCTTTTGACTTTGATTTATGTCGTTATTATCGTTGGGAGAATATTTAACCACATTATTTTGTGCTTTAAAAGTTTTCAAAAGTTTATGGGTTTCCAAATCCCAAAGTGAAATCACCCCCTCAGTATTACTTGTTAAAATTTGTTTGCCATCAGGCGAAAAATCAAGTGAATAAACGGCTGTATCATGATGGAATGTTCTGATAGATTTATCTTTTATATTCCACAGTTTTACATCCTTATCATAACTACTGGATAAGACATTTTGTCCATCGGGTGAAAAAATGGCCTCAGTAACATATTTATTATCGTGTTTCATACTGTCTATTAAGTTGCCTTTCAAATCCCAAAGTCGGACAAAACCATCGAAACTGCCCGTCAAAAAACTTTCTTCATCTGGAGAAACGGCTACTGTAAAAACACTGTTTTTGAATTTTTGCGTGCAAAGTCTTTGCCTTTTTGCCCAATCCCATATCTGGACCTCTCCCGCATAACTGCCGATAATTAACCTATTGTGTTTCTTAGAAAAGCCTATTGAATAGATATAATCATTGAATTTTAAGGTACCCAAAGTATCCTTTTTATGTACGTCCCATAGCTTAACGCTTCTATCCAAGCCATTCGTTATGATGCGCTCATCATTAATAAATAATGCTGTATTTACATTACTGAAATGCCCGACAAATGTGCTGTTTAGGTATTTATCAAAATATATCTTTTTGATATTCTCATAAACACTAACGACTTTAGGATTTTCACCATGTTTTTGCTTATTGTATTTGGCTATTTGGTAAGCCATAAAAGTATCTTTGTTCGTCAGCAATATCTCTAATGCAAGTGTCGTGTTTAAATAAGCATTTTTATCCGTATTGGCTTGCTGCTCGGATTCTTTCAGTTTTTCTTTTTCTTCCCCTACAAGTTTAGTTTGTTCACTTGATTTTTTCTCTGCCTTTTCTGCTCGTTTTCGAGAAACTTCAGCTTGTTCCAATTTTTTATTAACCGAATCCATAATATCGGTCACACGTTTATCAACCCGATTTCTGGCATTCGGACAACACACCTTTGCCGCATTAAATTTATTTAATGCCTCAATGTACTGCCCCTGTTCTACAGCCTTTTCAGCCGCTTTTAATAATTCATCAAATTTACCACATTGCTCACCTGAGCATCTGATTGGGCTACTTTGAGCCGCTATCAAAAGCGGCAGGACTAATAAAAAAAACGTTAATATTGTTTTCATTGCTTAACATTTTCTGGTTCATTGATGTATGCTATTAGTTTTTTAAGAGATTCTGTCATACTCGCGTCCATTCCTGTCTTTATTCTGATTGTATCTGCTTTTTGTATATTTATTTTGACCAAATCTTTCTCTCCTGCATTCCTATATACATCCGCATCAAGTATGATTTGTATCAATTGCAAAGAGTCGCTTCTTCTTTGTTCGTTTTTAAATTTTTCCAAATTTTCTTGCGCTACTTCATAGTTGTACTTAGCCGTTTCAAGATGCTTAGTTACTTCATTCCTCTGTTGTTTAATTTCATTTGATGTCATAAATGCATAGATTGATGTCAATATTGCTACCGCTGACAACAATGCAAAGACAAACACATTGCGCCGCGCTTTTTGTGATGCCTTTTTTTGAAACGCCACTTCCCTTTCCAATTGTTCTTGTTTATTTTTCTGCCTTTCGGCATCCATTTCAGCCTTTTCTTTTTTTAATCTTTCATCGGCTTCAATCCTTTCTTTTTCAACGCGTTCTTGTTTTAGTTTTTCTTCTTTTTCCTCCTCTTCTTTTTTGAGCCTTAATTTTTTAGCTTTCAATACAGGTTCAATCAATGTATCATGGCTGAGTTCGAAATAATCACCCGAAGCGCCTTGCTCGCCTCGAAGTATGTAACTATCTACCAATTGATCAAGCGTTTCTTCGCTGATATATCGGCGAATCAAACCCTTAAAAAGGCTGATTCGACGGCGTTCTTCTTCAAAAATCAACTTGGTTTCGATAAGGCGTTGTGCTGCTTCTCGTTGGACATTGTCTTCAATGGCATCAATTCTTTCAGTATAATAGTTTTCAATAATATCCTGCAATTCTTTAGAACCGACATCGGCAAGAGTCACCTCTTTTATCCCTTTTTTTTCCAATGATTCACACACAATTTGTAGCTGAGTTGACTCAATTGATTGCGTATTATTTTTAGTTAAAAAGTCAATAATACTCTGAACCGCTGATGGAGAATAAGTAAATGTCGGCGCACTGACCCCCTCAGTAAGAGCGGGTTCTGTAATAGCGGCAGTCGCTTGTTCGCGTGTCAACGGTTTTAATTCATAATTTCTTTTTAGAATGGTAGGTAAATAATTACTGAGTTTATCCAACAAGTGCATTTTATCAGAGCGAATCGCTAAAACGATTTTAATGCCAATAGACTGTTGAAAAACACTGGATTCTTGTGGTGTGAAAAAGTGTTGATCTTCCTCATAAAACTGTTCCATCACGTCCCAATAACGTTGCGGAATATTGCTGTTGACAACTTCCGCAAGTTGCTCTTTGAAATCCTCAACTATCTCGTTGGGATAGGTAAAAAGCTCTTCAAATTGGTCAAAAATGAGTAATAAGTTCTTATTATTCAATATTTGATGTTCTTTGACATCGTGCCACAGTGTATCTTCATCGGGTATCAATTTATCTAAAAAAGTCGTAACCGATTGTTGTCCTCTTCTAATTGAATTCTGCGTTTCAGAAAGGGGTGTTCTATCATTATCTGTTTCATCATAACCTTTAAATCTAATGCGCATGGGTTCAAAAAACCCATCAGCCAGTACTTTTGGAAAAATACCCGCATTCAACAAAGAACTTTTGCCAAGTCCCGACTTGCCATATAAAACCAACAAAGACTCCAATTTGATAAGCCTATAAAATTTCTCTATATCCTCTTCGCGCCCGAAAAAAATATCCTTATCAATGGTCTCGAATTGTTTCGCTCCTGCATATCTATGCTCTATTTGGTTCATTGTGCAGTTTGATTAAGATTATCTGATTTTAATTGCTCAATATGTTTAAGTAAAATATCGTTGAATCGGTTTTTTTCATGCGGCTCTAATATCCCTTTTATAGATTTATCTTCAATCTCATTACTTTGTCTTTTTATCTGCAAATGGCGCGAACGGACGGGACTTTCGAGGGGCATTAAATTGATAATTCTATCCAAATGCTCAAATATCAACTTGACTTTATTGTTAACAAACCATTTTTCAACCAGAGAAAAATCTATTAGGATTGACATAGTGGCACTCGGCCCAGGTGGCGGTGGTTCTGCTTTAGGCTGTCTTAAAACACCTTTTTTTTCACAATTTAGATACAATTCATTGATAAAATGACTAATACCTTTTGAGATAAAATCAATGGTATATTGCTCATCACAATGTGCAATTATTTCGTTGTCTATTTTTACGTTGGCAGCATATTTTTTTGATCCTCTTTTCTCGGCATGTTGTTTTAGAATACGCATAAATAAATGGACATACCATTTTTCGAATGGCAACCCCAGAAAAATGAAGTAATCGGCACTAAATAAATCTTCTTTTAAGACCTCTGACATGCTTTTAGCTGCAAAAACAGACTCCAAATACTCATAAAAATCATTATAAGTCATCACTAAGGAATCTTTTTTGTCCAACTCTCCCAGCATATTATATATCATGGGTTGATGGGTCGTTGGTTTTTTTATGCTCGGGTCAAAAGCCGCCTTTTTTAAATAACTTTGGAAGGTATAATCCAAGTTTTGCGCTTTAAAAGCTTCTCTAACCTTGTAATCCGGTGTGAAATTGACAATGAAATGGAAAGGAATTTGAGCAATTTTCTTTAGCAATGCTTCTGTATGAGGTTGAGGCTGTTTATAGAACTCCTTCACTTTCATAAAAGCATCAATAAAGTTAGCTTGTGGCAAGTAGTGAAACCATCCGTCGTCATAAACGCGGATTTTCAAGCGTTCCGCTCGGGCTTTTAGAAACAAAGAAAGCTCTTCTTCTAAGGATTGTTCTTTATCAATGGAGTAAGCATCAGGACCTAAGCAAAGAATACATTTCCCTTCTTGTATCTTTTCAATGATGTTGTCCCAATCTTGAGGCTCTATGGCAAATTCTGGTGTATTCATGTATATGTTTTTCATTTGATGTAAAATTCGTATCAAAAATATAACTTATTTTTTAAAATTGCCAACTATTGGGCTGTTTTTTTTAAAAAAAATAAGAAATTTTCCTGATATATGTATAGGAGTAGAGAAATAATAGGGTATACAAAGCAAGTTTTTTTGAAAATACTGAGGGGCCTCAGTTGTCAGATGGTTTTTCCTTCTTTTGCGTATTCATTCCTTATGCCATTGAATAACAGCATTTTATGCAGCGGTTGATTTTGTATCGGCCTAAAATAGATTAACAATAGCCCGATAAAACTATAACAATCAAAGAGTTGAAAAAACAATCATTATTAGAGAGCATGCTTTTAGTCAACATGTCGAAATGTTCGTCCTTAATACTGGTTACGCCTTATCCTTTTTGACATATTCCTCAAATTGGGCGTTTGTCATCGCTTTGGCAATGATGCGATTTTCAAAAGCAATGGGGTTTTTAGTTTGCAATTGTTTCTTGTGTTTCACCAGTTTTTCCAAAATATCTGCCCAGACATCACCGTTTTCAAAGACCTTGTTTTTTGTCCACCAAGTCACAAACGTACTGGCTTTCAACTCTTTGGTGGTATTCTGGATGGCTTTTTTCTCAAAGTGCTGAATGGCTTTTTCAATGAAAAAGTCCTCATATCCCTCAAATTCACTCCCCTTAATTTTTGGCAATATCTGTTTGTAGGCGATACCACCAAAAATTCCGTATTCTAATAAAATCTTATATCCCTGCCGTTTTGCCCTTGTCAATGTATCAAGTTCTGCTTCATTCGGCGTATATGTCTTTACGTCTGCTTTGGTTTTGGGAACTATTTTAGCTTTCGCTGCTTCTATTTGCGCTGCAACAGGTTTTCTGTCATATATGCTGAACGATACGCCTGTAACCTTTCTTTGCGTTTTTATATAGTCGTATTTGACGAGCATATTTTGGCAATTCTCGTTAATTTCGTCTCTAATTTTGTCCAATACATTGACTTTAAAATTCTTGAAGTAATCCGTCTGATATTTGTCAGCAATACCTAAAATGGCTTTCAATTCATACAAAGTGTAACTCATTGTCAAGACATTCACCACGCCCCTCATTCTATTCTTTTCACTTTTAAAAATGGAATACATCCGAATCGCGTGAGCATTTTTCATAGGAACGACCTCCAAAACACCTATATTGACATAGTGATGAAGCTGTAAAAGGAAAGGTTTCATACTCTGAGAAAACGAAAACTCTATGGCTGTTTGACCATTATCATCAACAATGGGTTTTATAGACGAAAAAAAGCTGATGCGCCCTTTCATGGGTTTACCTTCTATCAATACATTTGTCGGAAATGATATATTTTTTGAAATGAGACTGCCACAAAGCCTGTCAATTTCATTGTATAGCCCCCCCCACTCTCTAACAGACTCTTTGAGCGTCTCTTCAATTTGCTTGATGGGTACGGTAATATTATTGAAGTCAACTTCATTTTTAGGGTCAAGATGAGAAATCAAGTAATACAAAAGCTTCTGCTCTTTGGCAGTCATTCTGTACTGTGCATTGACAATAAAGGTATTGTCAATCTTGGCTACTTTATCGGTCATCGGCGGTTTCATAGAGACAAAGTTTTGATTCAAGACCCAAATGTAATCACAAACTAAAAAGGTAGTATGTTTTTGATGCAACCTTTTTCAAGGGAATCCATACTTTTTACTGCAAATCTTCTACCCTCTTTATGACAAATATAACATCGCAATAATAAAAAACCATCGCATTAACCGCAAATCCCCTACCCTTTTCGACTCAAACGGCTACAATCTCCGCAAATCATCTACCTTTTTCAGAGAAAAGATTCTTCTGTTAAACTGCAAATCCCCTACCCTTTTCGACTCAAACGGCTGCAATCTCCGCAAATCATCTACCTTCTTCAATTGAAAACGCAACGATATTAGGCGCAAACCTTCTACCTTTTAACCGCAAATCTTCTACCTCGAAGTGGCAAATCATCTACCTTTTAACCGCAAATCCCCTACCCTTTTACCGCAAATCATCTACTCTTTATTAATTGCAACTATTTAATAATCAATGTATTAGAGGACATTCAAACTTAATAAAAAATATTAAACTATTTTAAAAAAACTTAAAACTTAAATAGGAAATAAGTTTTTTTAAGGTTTTGTTACTCTTTTTTAAAAGTTTATATGTTAAAACCTCCAATTTTGCGCCCGCCCCTCCTTTTTATGATTTGAGCAAATATATTCGCCTATTTTCCAAATTATCTACTTTTTAAACACTGTTTCGCTGAAAATTGAATTATTCCCTTTTACTGTCACCACGTAAACCCCCGTAGGAAATGACCTTAGCATCAAACTCTTATGCGTTCTGGTCAAAATGATTTGCCCTATCGCATTTGATACCCCAACTTGCTGAATCTCCAAACTGGTCTCTATTTGTATCACCCCCTCAGTAATTGGTTGTTGAACCATTAAATACTAAAGCTACATTCATTATTTACTGAATAGCTGAATACATTAATTCATGTAAAACTGTATTTATTGCTTGTTGAAATATTGAATTATACAAAAAACGGAGTAAAACCGAGAAATACTGAGGGGGTATAGGTTTATAATCAAGCGACAAAAAGTGATAGGGTGTCTTCGTTAAATATCCAATATTTGGTCAATTGGGTCATCCTTTTGTATTTAATGCAAATGCGGATTTTTAGCTTATTACATGAATACATGTAAAACTGTATTCATTACTTGCTGAATAGCTGAATACATTAATTCATGTAAAACTGTATTTTATTTTAAATCATTTTATACCTTTGCCCAAAACGTAATAAATTCAATATGGCAAAAATTATTTTAGTAGGCAATCAAAAAGGGGGCGTTGGTAAATCACAGGTATCCATAATGTTGGCAACGGCATTGAGTCAAGCACCCTTCAATTTAAAGACGGGTGTGATTGACCTCGACAATCAAAAATCCGTTATAGGTATCCGCAATTTAGATTTAAGGGCATATCAGACAGAAAGCGTACCTTTTGAGGTATTTAGCTATAAGGTGGCTGATTTGCAAAATAATATAGGGAAGTTAGATAAAGACTTTGATGTCCTTATCTTTGATGCGGCGGGTAAAATGGACAATGACTTGCCTATTGAGACCCAAGAAATCACAAAGATATTGATGTACGTGGATTGCCTTTTTATTCCATTTGTGGCGGGAAACCACAATTTAGATGCCACACTTCAATATTTCCAATTCGTGCAACAGGTTCAAAAAATAAGGCAATTACAAGCACGGAATTTGATGGTCAGGGGTTTTGTTAACATGCATCGAACAAGAAGTAGAGCCAATCAGTTTCTTATGGAAGATATTGAAACATTGAAGGCATCACACAACCTCGAAATGCTAAAAGTTTCGCTAAACGACTACGCTTTATTCAGAGAAGCCGATACCATAACGAGTATTTATGACCCCCTCAGTAATGACAGCGCAAAGCATAATTTCACCCTTTTTCTAAATGAGTTCATATCAACAATTAAATAATGGCAAAAAAACAAAGAGTCTCACCCGTCGCCCCACCGCCCGATATAGAAAGCCTAAAAGGTTTTTCTCGAACAACAGGAGACCTACCGACACCTGAAATGGTTGACGAATCTGTTGCTATTGTGACTAACAAGACAGAGGAATCAGTTGAAAAGAAAACAGCGCAGAAAGCAGAAAAGAAAGTTGTAAAAGTAGAGAGAAATCAACGCAAACGGGAAACAGCGAAGGGTACTCAATCATTTACCGTTATGATTGATAAAGATATTGCATCAGATGCCAAAGTTAAAGCTGTGCAGACAGGCATGACTTTTTCGGATTTAGTCACAAAGGCACTCGTCGAGTATTTACGTAATTCATGAAAAACTGAATACATGAATTCATGTAAAACTGAATACAGTAAATATTGTTAACTGATGTTGTGCTAAAGAGCAGACAAGAGAGTCCCGATTTAGGAGTTGATTTATAATAAAATACCCGATTTTTATTTGCAATCAATTGATAATGAATTATTTGTAAGCTCATCGTTTAACATTCATCATTTCCTTAGAGCAGTAGGGGAGGGTTTAATCTAAAAAACGAGATGAACGGCTAAAAACAAAAATATGAAAAAGAAAACCATTACGGTTCAAGACAAAGTGATTGGTTTAGTCGAAGCCAACGAAACCGACTATGTATCATTGACAGACATGGCAAATTCATTTGGGGGCGATGATTTGGTCGCAAACTGGATGCGCAACCGAAATACTATTGAGTTTTTAGGGGTATGGGAACAAGTTTATAACCCTAATTTTAATTCCGTTGGATTCGACGGAATTAAAATGCAGACAGGTCTCAACACTTTTCGACCCAGCCCCAAAAAATGGGTGGAAGAGACAAATGCTATTGGTATCTTCTCGAAAACAGGGCGTTACAATAGTGGTGTGTTCGCTCATCAAGACATTGCTATGGAGTTTGGAACGTGGTTGTCGCCCACTTTCAAGATTTATTTGATTAAAGAATTTCGTCGTCTGAAAGAGGAGGAAAGTAATGTCAAAGGCTTGGAATGGGATTTACGTCGTAACTTATCTAAAATCAATTACCACATTCATACCGATGCTGTAAAAGGCTATTTGGTGCCACAACGATTGCTCAATGCCCGTTTGGAAGGCATGGTTTATGCCAATGAAGCGGATTTACTCAATCTGGCTCTTTTCGGAAAAACAGCCAAAGAATGGAAAGCCGCCAACCTTGAAGCAAAAGGCAATATGCGCGACCAAGCTTCGGCGGAACAATTACTTGTTTTGGCTAACCTTGAAAACCTAAATGCAGAATTCATCAAACAAGGTTTGAAAGCAGAAGGCCGCTTGCAACGGCTCAACGAAATTGCTATTTATCAAATGAATTTATTGATGACGATTCATAATAAGATTCTACTTGATGACAATAAGAGTCAAAAATAGCTTCCTGAAAGTGAATAGGGGATTGTGCAACTTCAAGCATTGAGGGAGAGGCTTGCAATAATTAGACAAGGTGCTACTTAGGGGCAAAAAGTGCATCTAACTCCTCTGTGTTTAGATGCGTTCTCACCGTCTCATTTTCTAAAAGAATGGTTTTCAAGTGTTTATGTGTTCGTAAAGTTTCTTTACAAGCGATTTCAACCAATGTATGTGCTTCCTCTTTACCTATTTTAGGTGCTAAAGCCAAAGAGACGTTTTCGGCAAAAATCAACCCCTCAGTAATTTCTATG
Organism: Saprospiraceae bacterium; assembly: GCA_031367705.1. Lineage (GTDB taxonomy): Bacteria > Bacteroidota > Bacteroidia > Chitinophagales > Saprospiraceae > JAAFJT01. The sequence continues at coordinate 18,515 of JANLQI010000122.1, forward strand.
TTTTTCAACATGCGTGCCTTATCCACTTCCAAACCATCCGTGATTTCATTGGCTTGACGCAAAGCCCCTGCGGTCAATTTGATGATGTCTGAAAACGTTTCCCATTCTGCGTGCCAAGTGCCTGTGGCGCGTTCATGGTCTTGTGTCATACACGATAATAGGGTGGAAACCAAGGGCGGAACGCGGGTTGCATTAGCCAATATAGCGGTGCAACCAACAGGATTGCGCTTGTGTGCCATGGTCGAAGAACCGCCTTTTCCTGCGCCCGAAGGTTCGAATACTTCACCAATTTCTGTTTGCATCAAAAGGCTGATGTCTTTGGCTATTTTGCTCAAACTGCCTGTTAAAATGCCCAATGTCGTAGCTATTTCTACCAAATTATCGCGCTGTGAATGCCAAGATAGGGTGGGGGAGGATAATCCTAAAATTTCGGACATTGTTTCAGAAACGAGCAAGCCTTTTTCAAGCATACTTGCCAATGTACCGACTGCCCCGCCGAGTTGGAGAGAGCAATTGTTTTGTAATAAATGTTCAACTCTGCTTTTCGACCTCAAAATGGGTTCAAGCCATGTCGCAACCTTAAAACCAAAAGTAATAGGTCGGGCTTGCTGCATAAATGAACGTCCAATCATCAATGTATCTTGATGATTATCAACAAGATACGTTAATTGAAAAATGAGATTTTCTAAATTTTTATGAATCAAAACGAGGGCATCACGGGCTTGTAAAACGGTGGCTGTATCAATGACATCTTGGCTTGTTGCGCCAAAATGTACAAATTTACCCCCCTCAGTATAGATGCCTTTTACAACGGCTGTTAGTTGTTTTATCAAAGGAATATTGACATTGCCCCCCAGACCAACGCCCTCTATAAGTGCTTCAAAATCAATGTTTTCGACTTTACAAGCTGCCTCAATCGCCGTTGCTGAGGCTTCTGGAATCAAACCATGAATTGCTTGCGCTTGCGCCAAAGCCGCTTCAAATTGCAGCATATAGGCGACCGTTGCCTCGTCAGTAAACAAGACATTGACGTTTTTATCGTAAAAGAGATTTTCGTAGAGTCGTTGCATCTTTTGAATGAAAAACGAAAAGTGAAAAACGAAAAATGATAGGTGAGCTTTTCATTTTTCGTTTTTCACTTTTCACTTAAATTTATAATTGTTCCAAAAACTTAGCCGCTGTCTTTGCCCGTACTTCTTCCAAAGTCACATTCGGCATCAGCTCAATCAAGGTTAATTGCCCATTTTGATAGTTGAAAACGGCTAAATCGGTGATAATCATATCCACAACACTCCTTGCGGTCAAAGGCAAAGTACATTCTGGAACGACTTTGGACGTGCCGTCAGGATCCGTATGAATCAAAGTAATGATGAGTTTTTTAGCACCCGAAGCCAAATCCATTGCACCACCAACGCCGAGAAGTGCTTTGCCAGGCACAGACCAATTTGCCAAATTTGCTTTTTCATCTACTTCCAAACCACCCATTATCGCCACATCAATATGCCCACCGCGAATCATCGCAAACGAATCGGTGCTGTCGAAATAACTGCTGCCAGGTAGTGCGGTTACGGGAATTTTTCCTGCATTGACAGGATAATCCATGGCTCCACCCCCGTCAGTAGGCGCAGGCCCTACGCCCAACATACCATTTTCGGTGTGTAAAATAATGCCATCTTCGGGTTTGATAAGGTCAGCAACGAGGGTCGGAATGCCGATGCCGAGGTTGACGACATCGCCTTTTTGGAGTTCTCTGAAGGCACGCCGCGCCATATTCATGCGTTTTTCACTGACTTTTTTACCAGCACCCACCGAAGCGGAACTGCCCAAATCTTCCAAAGTTGTATGCGCTTGTACCAAATAATCAACGAAACAACCAGGCGTATGGATAAAATCGGGGTCAATTTCACCTACGGGAACGATTTCTTCGACTTCCGCAATCACCAAATCAGCAGCTGTTGCCATAGCTCGATTGAAGTTTTGTTCGGTCATGCGATACATCAAATTGCCCGCCGTGTCTGCTTTCCATGCGCGAATAAACGCCACATTGCCGCGAATGCCCTTGATAAAAACTTGCTCTTGACCATCAATCACCATTGTCGGACGACCCTTTGCCAAATCTGTATTGGCAGAAGTGGGCGTATAAAAACCACCGATACCTGCGCCACCTGCCCGAATCGCTTCCGCCAAAGTGCCTTGTGGCAACAACTCATATTCCATCGCACCCGATTGTGCCGCTATAACAGCTTCTGGATTGGATGTAAAAAAGGAACATATCGCTTTTTTGATTTGCCCATTGCGCAAAAGACGACCACCGCCCAGACCCGCTTCGCCTGTATTATTGCCGACAAAAGTGATGTTTTTGGTACTTGTTTCAGCCAAAGCATGGGTCAAATGAATCGGATTGCCTGTCATGCCAAAGCCGCCGCCGAGTAGTATATCGCCGTCTTTGACCATTGCCGCTGCCTCTTGTGCGGTGATTTGAGGAACTTGTTTCATATTTTTTTTAAATTTAATAGGGCGTTACCCTATTCTATTATAGTATTATAGGGCGTTACCCTATTCTATTATAGACCGCCCTTTCAGGGCTTTATTATTTAATTTTATACGTCAAAAAACACCGTTTCGTTGTCGCCTTGCATAATGATATTGAAAGTATAGACCGTTTTGCCCCGTCGTTCACCGTGCTGTGCAATCAGCGTTTCGCGGCGGTCTTCGGGGACACTTTGTAGCACTTCATCGGTTTGATTTGCTGTTCTTTCATCTGAAAAATACAGACGTGTATAAGCATGAACCAACAAACCACGCATGAGAACAATGACGCAAATATGCGGTGCTTGACCATCAATGGATTGTGGTTTGATGGTATTAAAAACGAAGCGATTTTTGGCATCTGTACCCGTTCCAACACGCCCAATCGCTTTGATGTCGGGTTGCCAAAACTCAATCATCGCATCAGAAATTGGCTCGCCTTGACCATCAATGACTTGCCCAACTATTTGAATATGATTCCCTGCTTTGTCCTCACTCACCATATCGCCCGTAATGATGCTTTTAAAGTCGTAATTATACGGCTCAGGCGTCAAGCTGTAAGCAAAAAAAGGACCGACGGTTTGTGACGGTGTTTGTAATAACTCGCTCATTATCAATGATTTAACCCCTGAACCCAAAAGGGGATAAGAGGATTGCTTAATATATTTACAAAATCCCCCCTTTGGGGGTAAGGGGGCTAAACTCCAAACGGTGTCGCATGATACCCCCTCAGTACAATGTCAAATTCAAAGCCCAAAGCGAAGTTGGGTTCGGTCAAATCGAGGGTGAATTTTGAGACCATAGAGGCTCTATTTTTTTCAGGAATACCTAAATAAATCGGGTCATACTGCAAAAGTGGGTCGCCAGGGAAATACATTTGCGTGACCAAACGGGTCGAAATATTAGGACCAAACAATGAAAAATGGATGTGATTGGGTCGCCAAGCATTAGGGTGATTGCCCCATGGATATGCACCAGGCTTTATGCTGTAAAATTTATAACGTCCTTCATCATCCGTTAAAGCCCTGCCGCCGCCTAAGAAATTAGGGTCAAGCGGTGCATCATGTTGGTCAACTTTGTGGATATATCGACCGCAAGCATTTGCTTGCCAAATTTCGACGAGTGTGTTGCGAATCGGCTGTCCGTGTTGGTCTAAAATACGCCCTGCAACGACGATACGTTCCCCTATCGGTTCGCCATTTTTACGCCCATTTTTAGTCAAATCATTGTCCAAAGGACTGATGCTGTCCAAGCCAAAAACGGGTCCAGTGCGCTCTGACAAATTGGCTTTTATCGGTAGTAATTCCCGCTTCGGTGCGCGGTGTATTGTTGATTTATATCCTGGATAGAGGTACGAAGGATGTACTGACCAATCTCTTTTGTCCATTTTTGTTAATGATGAATGATGAGTTATGAATGATGAATCTTTTACTCAGATTTACTAAATTTTAAAAATTTAGTAAATCTAAATCGTTGATAATTAAATATTTGTGAACGTATAATCTTCGGAAGATTTAAAATCTTCCGAAGATTACCCCCTCAGTATAAAACCGATTTTCAAAGAAAAATCAGCGTAAATCTGTCGAATCAGCTCAATCAGTGTTCCATTTCTGCATACACCTTCTTCGCAATTTTATAAGCAATATTGGACACTGGCACACCTGCATAAACGCTGATATGCAGTAAAACTTCTTTGATATCGGCCATGGTTGCGCCCGTATTTTTAGTTGCTCTGATGTGCATCGCCACCTCTTCGTCATGCCCCAAAGTTGCCAAAACTGCAATCGTAATCATACTTCTTTCGCGGTTTGTCAAGCCAGGACGCGACCAAACAGCACCCCAAGCACTGTTCGTAATGTATTCTTGAAAATCAGTATCGAAGTCCGATTTGTTCGCTTCGGCTCTATCCACATGCGCATTGCCAAGCACAGAGCGGCGCGTTTTCATGCCTTGTTCGTACAAACTCAAAGGTGTATCAAAAACAAACTCAATGATATGTTTTGACATGATGTGCGGTGCTTCCACACAAGGGATATGCCCTACGCCGTTTATCAAAACATATTGAGCATTTGGAATCGCATCTGCCATAGATTTCACGAGTTCGGGCGGCGTTGAACCGTCTTCACTACCCGCAAAACAAAGTGTTGGCGTTTGAATATTCGGAATGTCTGCTCTCAAATCATTGTCTCGAATAGCGGTACAAGCCGTCAAATAACCATCGAGTGGCGAGTTTTTGAGCATGTTTTGATAACCAACTAACTCATTTTCACGATTTTGATGAAAATTTTCAGAAAACCAGACTTTCATCACCCCCTCAGTAATCGAGGCAATTCCGTTGGCTTTTACACTATTAATACGTGTATTCCAACCTTCATCATTGCCAATTTTGGGCGCGGTATTGCTCAAAACCAATTTTTCAAGCCTGTCGGCATGATGTACCGCTAAATATTGTCCAATAATGCCACCAATTGACAAGCCAATGACCACCGCTTTTTGGATGTTTAAAGCGTCCATCAAACCCAAAACATTGTTGGCATAATCCGCAATTGAAGTCGTTTTGTCAGAAAGACTCGACAAGCCATGTCCTTGTTTGTCAAAGCGGAGGATATTGCCGCATCGCTTTAAATCAGCTACAACATCATTCCAAATCCGAAAATCTGTACCGAGTGAATTGACAAACAAAAACGTTGTATCGTGTTGATTATCAATGTATTCGTAGTGAATTGTGGCGTTATCTATTTTTAGAAAAGTCATTTTATTTGTTTTTTTTAGACACGAATTTCACAAATTAACACGAATTCCTTTTGTTTAAACTTAGAAAATAATTCGTGTTAATTTGTGAAATTCGTGTCTTTAAATTTCTTTCAACCCCACATAATTCTCCGCAATCGAACAAGTCGCAGCTTTTGACAAACGGATATAATCAAACTTTGCTTTTTGCAATTGATTGGTATAAGAACCGTGTTCGTCTTGTTTGTGAAACAAAGTTGTCATAAAATTAGAAAAATCTTGCGCCCGCCAAACACGCCGCAAACAGTCTTGAGAGTAGGTTTCTAACAAATCGTCTTTTCCTGTTTCAAACCAATGAATCAAGGCTTTTGATAGAAACCGAATGTCGGCAACCGCTAAATTCAAGCCTTTTCCACCTGTGGGAGGTACGATATGCGCTGCATCACCCGCCAAAAACATGCGCCCATATTGCATATTGTCAATCATAAAACTACGCATAGGGGTGATACTTTTTTCAAAAATTTCGCCTCGATTGACTTTAAAACCTTTGCCATCGCTCAAACGAATGTCCAATTCGTCCCAAATGCGTGAATCTGACCAATTTTTGATGTCATCATCATTCGAAACTTGCAAGTACAAGCGGCTCACTTCAGGCGACCGCATACTCAACAAAGCAAAACCATTTTGATGATAAGAATAAATCAATTCCTCGGAAGCAGGTGGGGCATAAGCCAAAATGCCGAGCCATGAAAATGGGTATTCAATCTGAAATTCATTGTAAGAATCTTTTGGCAAATGTTTGCGACCGATGCCATGAAAACCATCACAAGCAGCAACAAAATCGCAGTTTAAAGGCTTTTCTATGCCCCCCTCAGTATAAAAAATGGTAGGGCTATCCGTTTCAATGCCTTCAATATGGCTTGCGTGACACTCAAATTTTACCTCAATACCGCGCTGTTCGCACGCCTCAATCATGTCTTTGACGATTTCTTGTTGACCATAAATCGTGATGTGCCGTCCGCCAGTATGTTCATCAAAAGGAATATGAATTTTTTCATTATTGAAACTCATATACACGCCATGATGCGCTTCTCCTTCACGCTGCATCCGTTCGCCAACGCCTAATTCGTTGAACAAATCCACTGAATTTTGCTCTAATAAACCTGCTCGAACACGGCTGATGACGTATTCTTTATCTCTATTTTCTAAAATCATGGTGCTGATACCTGCCTTTTGGAGTATTAAGGCAAGCGTCAAACCTGCGGGACCTGCACCGATGATGCTAACTTGAACCTTTGTCATAATTATCTATCGTCTAAGAGTATTGTAAAATGTGCTACAAAGGTCTAAAATACTGAGGGGGTGGTGTTGGATATTTCTTTAAAATAATTGTACAAATAAAACATGGTTTTTATTTTAAAAACATGAACTTGAACGATATTCGCTCGATTTTTCTGATTAATGACGATAATCTTAGTAAGATTTTAAATCTTACTAAGATTGCTAACTTATATTATTGTAAATTTAAAACATGACCAATACTAAAAATACCATCGTCAATTACGACGGTTTATACGGCGACAATGACACCGCCAACTTACCCGATTTTGTTCATTGCGAGATGCTCGAATCAAGGAGTAAAACCTATAATTGGGAAATCAAACAGCATTTGCACACGCATTTGTACCAGATTTTTTTGATTGAAACGGGCGAAGGTATTTTGAATTATAATAATGATAAAATCACGTTTCATGCGCCTTGTATTTTCACAATTCCCGCCAATCATTTGCATGGCTTTAGTTTTCATACCTCGTCTGATGGTCGAGTGATAACGTTGTCCGATTCGTATGTTGAAACGCTTTTTAAAACGTCGCCAAAGGTTGTTTTGGCGTTAAATCGGTTGGGGCATATCCCTGTTTTGCCAGAAGAAGAAGCGCATTTTGGTAGCCTTATTCGCATTATTGACCGTATTTCAAGGGAATTGTATGAGGATTTTGAAGAAAAACAAATTGCTTTGCAAGCCTATTTGAGTATCCTATTTGTTGAGGTTTTTCGTTTTGCGAAACAACGAGAGGAATTGTTTTTGAAAAGCGATAACAGGCAATTGAAGTATTTTCAAGATTTTCAAAAAAACATCAAAAAGTCTAATTCGGCCTTGAAAACAGTAACAGAATACGCCAAAGAGCTGAATATTACCACTGTTCACTTGAATAGAATATGTCAATCGGTTGCTCAAAAACCAGCTTTGGCATTGGCGCAAACACATATTTTAGCGGAAGCTGAAAAGTATTTGATGCACACGTCTTATACCATTACAGAGGTTTCATATCTGCTTGATTTTAATGACCCTGCGTATTTCTCACGGTTTTTTAAAAAGCATAAAGGCATTTCGCCAAAGGAGTTTAGAGAAAATAGTTTCATTAAGTAATTGGAAAAAGATAACATGTTTTTTGTTTTCTAACACAAAGCCTCATAGCCCACATAGTTTTTTATAAATAATTGAAAAACAACTAATTACAAATGATTCTATGTGCGCTATGAGACTGTATGTTAAATCAACTTATTCCTTTTTCCCTTCAAAGCTCATACCCATCGCTTCCATTTTTAACGTCGCGACTTTCTTATCAGCACCTCGGACAAATTGAAGCATCGCCCTGCCGCTTGCATCGTATTTATCGGGTGTGTCGGTCGGCGTAACTTCACCGCTATTGCCACCTGCATCCATAATCACTTTGCCATCTTTTACACTGACTTCAATATAATCGAAAGGCAAACCTGTCATTTTATATTTCCCTGCATAATCCTCAATATTGGTTTTGGCTAATTCAACAGGTGGTGCAGTGGTTTGCGTATCTGCCGTTTTAAATTCCACACTTGTCACCACCATCAATGAACGACCATCGGATTTAGGGTTTAGGAAAACAAAATACACATCGTGTAAACTTTCAGTTGGAGCAACATCTATCTGTGTCGGTTTGCCGCCAAAACCACCCACATCAGACGGCTCCAAGAACGCTGATTCGCCAATAATTTTGCCCGTTGGGGAATCCAAATGCAACGCTATTTTACCGCCTGCAGCATTCATTCGTGCAATAGGTATTGCGGCAGTTATGTCAATATGATTGATAAATGTCAAATCTATTTTGTCTAAAACCATATAAGCACCTGATTTGGTTGGAATACAGAAGGCATTACCGCCAAAACTCATTTTATTAATGTCCTCATATTTATCAAAATCATGTGGCGCCACTTTCGCATTGCGGAGCGTATAAGTTTGTTCAGAAGTCAGCGCAGGCAAGCCATTTGCGCCTTGGTCTTGATAGGCAGCACGTAAAATATAAACGCCTTGTCCTTTGTCCTGTGCTGGTAATTTAGTCGTAAAACTGCCTTTTGTCGGCAACGATTTATCCGCAGGATTTTCATTTGAAAGACTTAAAATATATTTCGTCATTTCAGCCGCATCTTCGGTTGATAATTGTGGATGTCCCGCCATTGGCACTTCGCCCCAAACACCACTACCGCCAGCAATGATTTTTTTCGTCAAGGACTCTAAGGCTGTTTTGCTGCCTTTGTATTTCATCGCAATGTCTCTGTAAGCGGGTCCAATAGATTTTTTCTCCTTGCTGTGGCAAGCCTTACAATCACCTGCTTCAATCAATTTTATTCCTTTTATAGTGGCATCGGCAGAACGGTGTCCTTGAGCGATTTCTATTTTGTCAAAACCTTCGGCTAAATAGTCTATTTTTACAGACACTTGGTCAGGCGTTATGCGACCGTCAGCCAAACTACCGTCTTCTTTATCCTGCACTTTTACTTCATAATTGAAGGATTTATTGGCAAAATAGAAGGATTTATTGCTTTTAGGCATCTCAAAACTCAATACAGGCGGTTCATTGCCAGCAATTATTTCCATAGACTGCGTACTGATACCGCCTTTTCCATCGCTTACGGTCAATGTTGCTTGATACAAACCGATTTTGGTTAAGGTCAAATTGGCATCCGCTTGGTTGATTATTTTTTTGAAACCATTTTTTGACGTCACTGTCCACGTGTAGCTCAAAGCATCACCGTCCGCATCTTTTGTGCCTTTCGAGCTTAGGCTTAGATTTAACGGAACGGCACCACCTAATTTGTTAGCCCCTACCTGTATTTGCGGTTTGCGATTACCGCCATTGTATTCAATCCGAATCAAACGCGCATCGTCATTCGCAGTGAACCAACCAGAACCGTATTCCAACATATATAAATCGCCATTTTCAGCAAATTCCATATCCATCGGATTGCTGAATTTATAGCTCGGCATAAAGCGTTCCATGGATTTATAATTGCCATCTTTATCCATCGTCACCGCCATAATCCAACCACGCATCCATTCATATTCTAAGAACTTACCGTCATAATATTTTGGAAAACTACGTGCTGCCGTTTTAAAATCATCGCTGTAAAAAACAGAACCCGCCATCGCATTCCGTCCACCGCTACCGACCAACGGAAACTCTTTGGACGCGGCATAAGGATACCAAACAAAGGCATTTTGAGCAGGCGGCAATTCAACCAAACCCGTGTTGTTCGGCGACGTATTAATCGGCTTTTCAGCGTTCCATTTTTCCAATGATTTTGAATTCGCAAAATCATATTTAAAATAGGCTCTATTATCGCCCACAAAATGAGGCCAGCCAAAATTCCCTGCTTTACGGGCTTGACCTACTTCGTCAAGTCCTTCCGAACCTCTTGTCGAGTCGGGTTTGTTGGCATCCGGACCTACTTCGCCCCAATACAAATAACCTGTCTTTTGGTCAATTGAAATGCGGTACGGGTTGCGGTGTCCCATTGTGTAAATTTCAGGACGTGTTTTCCCCCCGTCCCCCGAAGGGGGTGGATTAGAAGCTGACCAAATTCCCCCTTTGGGGGCTGGGGGGCTGAAAAGGTTACCATCTGGAATCGAGTACCCTCCCTCAGTATTTGGCTTAATTCTGATGATTTTTCCACGCAAATCATTGGTATTTGCCGATGATTTTTGAGCATCCCAGGCACTTCTGCCTTCTCTTTCATCGCTTGGACTGAAACCACTTGAACCGTGCGGATTGGTATTGTCACCTGTTGACAGATAGAGATTGCCTGTTTTATCCCAAGCAATAGAGCCGCCTGTGTGACAACATTCTTCGCGCTGTGTTTCTACACGCAACATTTCTTTTTCAGAATCCAAAAGCAATTCGTCGCCTTTCATCGTAAATCTTGACAGCTGATTGTATGAACCTTTTGTTGAAGAATAATACATGTAAATCCAATGATTTTGAGCAAAATTAGGGTCTTTATTCAAGCCCATTAATCCGTCTTCAGCTTCTGACTCTTTACCCTCTTTGCTCACATATAGATGACTGACGGGGATATGCGCAATGGTTTTTATTTCTTTAGTTTTGACATTGTACAACCTAACGTCGCCATGCCTTTGAATGAAAAGCACGCGTTCTGGGTCTAACAAACTCAATTCAACAGGTTCATCTAATTTTTCAAGTAAAACGACTTTTGAGAAGCGGTTTTCCTCAGGACGTGATTTTGAAAAATCCAAAGGCTTAGGATTCGCACCACCCGCCACATAGTTTAAACCTGCCCACAAGTGATTTAAAAACAAAGGCTCTGAAAACGTTTCGTCGGTATGCCCCATAGCAGTATAAAATGAGCGTCCGCCATCGAACTCTTGATACCAGCTCATGGGGTGATAATCTGGGTTTTTACCACCTTGATAAGACTTTTCATCAATCGTCAATAAGACATTGATTTTAGGTGAGATATTTCTAAAACTGTAAAACTCGTCTGTTCTTTCAAATTGGTCGGGCATCCCTTGTGTTCCCCAATGATTTTTGGCAACAACACTATATTTACCCTTTTGCACATTACTTGGTGTTGAAGGATGGTCTAAAAAATAAGCCCCTGCCAACTGACCATACCAAGCCCAATCATATTCGCAATCGGTCGCTGAATGAATGCCCAAATAGCCGCCACCTGCTTGAATATAGCGTTCAAAAACTGACTGTTGTTCGTCATTCAAGACATTTCCTGTTGTGTTTAGGAAAACAACGGCATTGTATTTCGACAATTCTTTTTGATTAAAAAGAGCCGCATCTTCTGTGAAATTCACGCCAAAACCCTTGTCTTTTGACATTTTAGTCAGCGCAGTAATTCCCGCACCGATTGAAGCATGTCTAAAAGCTTCAGTTTTACTAAAAACAAGGACATTGATTTTAGGTGATTGAGCCGCCATTTGTGCGACATTTACAAAACAAAATAAAGAGGCTAAAAACGCCCATTTTACTTTGCTTAAAATTTTAATATTTAATTTCATATTCTTGATGTTTAGAATTTTTTATTTTCTGACGATTCTGAGTTCTGATTGTAAAACAGGGTAGAAATAAGTACAAGGTCGAGGAACTTTGAAAGCGCCTCGACCTTTTTTGAAGATTTACCCCCCTCAGTATTTCTTAGATTTTAAACTGTTTTGCTTAGTTAAAACCAAATTTTTTCAAGCCTTCATGGCTGATTTTTATGGCTTCCAAAGCCTTCATATCAACCATCGCATCTTGTTCAACTAGGTAATATTTCATGCCTGAAACCTTCTTTTTGGCAAGGATTCGAGCAAAATCTATCGTTCCAGTGCCAACAGGTGCGAACCGACCTTGCTTATCCATATCCTTCACATGCCAAATTTTGAACCGACCTGGATATTTTTCAAAATAAGCAACAGGGTCAGCACCTGCCTTTGTCACCCAATATAAATCCATTTGAAAATTGACATATTTAGGGTCAACTTTGCTCATAAAATACTCAATCGGTACAATGCCTTTTGCATTCTTTTTGAATTCAAAATCGTGGTTGTGGTACAGCAATTCTAAACCAGCATCCTTACATTTTTTGCCAACCGTATTTAGAAAATTGACGACAAAATCGAGGTCGTCGTCCATACCCATTGTGCGCGTGGCAGCATCGAATTTGAAATGCCCCATAGGCGGAACAGGAATGACAAAATACTTGAAACCCGCCGCTTTGACATCCGCAATCATCGCATCGGCATTGTCCAAAGTGGCTGCACCTTGATGCGTACTGATGGGGTTCAAACCCAATCCCGTCACATACGTTTTAAATTCTACGGGAGTCATGCCATAAAATTTTCCATTGTCATAACCCGCGGATTCAATGTTTTTGTAGCCCAAATCCGCTACTTTTTTGAGTGTTGCCTTTGCGTCCGTCTTCATGTCGTCGCGGACGGTATAAAGTGCCAATCCGCCGTATTTGTTACTACATGAACTAAGAAAGAAAAGAGCCATAGCCAGTATTAAGAAACTTGAATTATTTTTCATAATTTGAATTTGAATTTTGAATTTTTTTTATTTTAAATAAGTAGAAAATCTTTGCCTTTTGTGTATTATTTCTCCCTCTTTGCTACGGCTTCAAACATATTAAACAATGTACCTTCGGCAGTATCATCGTCTTTTTTGCTCAAAACGACATTGATATCATAGCCTTGTGCCGTGAAATAAAAAGTAATTTTCTCGGTTTCGGTTTCGATTTTGGAAAAAACGATTTCTTCTGATTCAGAAGTTTTTTCGATATGCCCAATCATTTCTTCTGTGCTCAAAGAATCTTTTTTAAATTCAAAAACAAGGTGCATGTGGGTATCGCCTTGTGGTAAACTTTTGACCAACATATCCCATTTACCGAGAAAATAGTTGGGTGCTGCTTGGGCAGAAAGGTTTTTATTTGCCATAAAACAAAGGAAAAGTGTCGCAAGTAATGCGCTGATTGAGAATTTTTTCATAATTGATTTTTAAAATTTAATTATTATTGTCCGATTTTAGGACAATGATAAAATGAAAATTTCATATCACCAAATTTTCTCTTATTTTTGCCCAAAATACTTTTATTATCTATGGAACAAGACATTAAAATCGAAATAACAGATAGCTCTCAAGACATATTGAACCTCATTGACCAAAGTATCCCACAGTTATCAATAGATTGTGTCATTTTTGGATTCCATGAGAATGAACTGAAAGTGCTGCTTTCAAAATACCCAAATTTAGATTTATGGGGCTTGCAAGGTGGGTACGTGCTGCAAAATGAAGACATTGACGCGGCAGCCAAACGCATTTTAGAAGAAAGGACAGGCTTAGAAGATATTTTTTTAAAACAGTTTCACACCTTCGGAAAAGCCAATCGTCCAACTTTTGGTGTTCTGAAAAAAGCGTTTCAGGAGATGTCTATTGATATTGAAGATGTGCCTTTTTTCAGACAGCGGTTTGTCTCTATTGGCTACTATTCGTTAGTGGATTTTCTTAAAGTGACCCCCAAATCAGGTCTATTCACTGAACGGAGTGAGTGGTTCGACATTCAGAATTTGCCAACTTTGGTATTCGACCATGCCGATATGGTTGAAAAAGCCTTAGAAACGATGCGCCATTCCTTGGATTATCACTTAGTCGGTTTCAATCTTTTACCCGAAACCTTTACCATGAAGGCATTACAGCATCTGTACGAGACGATTTTAGGCGAAAAATTGAGACGTAATAATTTTCAAGAAAAGATGCTAAACATGAACATATTGGAACGCCTTGAAAAACAATTTACAGGTAAGGCACATAAAGCACCTTACCTGTATCGGTATAAAAAAGACGTTTAAGAGATTATGTTTATTTCTTCAAAATTACAACAGGACCCATCAAACCCGAAGGCAATAAAGGCGCATTGGCTTGATAAAAAGGCATGGTTGTAAAGGTCAGTTTTGTCTTCACATCTGGTTGTGCATCGCCGATTAAGCGGTTCCTCCACAAGTTTGTGACCTTAATTTCTAATGTATTGTCGCCTGTTTTTATCCCCTCAGTAAGATTTATTTTAAAAGGGTTTTTCCAAACGGTGCCTTGTGATTTGCCATTAAGAAAGACTTCTGCTATGTTTTTGACATCACCTAAGTCTATTTCGTAGCTTGCACCTTTCTCCAAAGTGGGCATTTTAAAAGTATTTTGATAAGTCGCTGTGCCAGAGAAATATTTGATACCCCCCTCAGTATTTTCAGTAAAAGAAGTCAATTTATCAAACGTTGCGCTTTGTGGTGCGCCACGTCCTTCTTGAAAACGAACCGTCCAAGTGCCGTTGATATCCAAGACTTTTTGTTCTGTTGCAGTTGGTAAAGTGAAGGCGTTAACGGGCGACCTATCTTTAAAAATGATGAAATACGCCTCCCATGACTCAAAATGCAAAGGAATAATAGTACGACCATTTTCGATTTTATAAGACACTTTTTCTGTTTTGCCCGTTTGTGGATGCCACAATACAGGGATTGCACCCGATACTCTGAAACTGATTTCAGCCTCATTTGTATTTGCACTCCGATTGTCTAACCAATAAATGTGTTCAACTTTTGTTTTGCGATGTATATAAAGAATTTTCTCTTTGGCATTTTTGATAATCACATCTTCTTGAACTTTTGACCCCCTCAGTATTTCCGAATAGTTTTGGGTTTCGCGTTTCGCGTTTTGAGTCGTTCCCCAAATTTCATTCACAATGGCTTGAAATTCCCCCTCGTTATCACTCATACTCGGGGATTTTAGAGCTTTAATACCCACCACTTTTGCACCTGCTTTTACCAATTCTCTAACTTTTTTCAAAACAGGCAAAGTCATATTTTTAGCACTTTCATCAAGTATCAAAAGGCTGTATGATGCACCGCTTGGCGCAACGATTTTACCACCTTTAACTTGCATCAATTTTAATGCTGTTGCATTGCAAAAGTCATATTCATAACCTTCAATATGCGGCAGTTTGTCCTTGAATTGCCATGTAATATTCGTGTTTTCACCATAAAAATACAGTACGTCAGCCACAAATTTGCCTTGTTGCAAAAGGTAAGAACTTCTGCCCAAATAGTCCATCCATGCCTTTGCGCCCGCACCCGACCATGTTTCTTGACGGGTAAAATATTGCCCAAAAGGTCCGAGAGAAAACCCTGGCATTTTATCGTCCAAAGGTTGATGAACGGAGGTATGAATCACAAAACGGTTCAAGCCCGAAGCCAATTCCAAATCGGCTGTGCGCTTCAAACGTTCTGGATGCTCTTGAAAAGGTCTGCCTACCGAAGTCATAGACTCTGCTGCGACAAACGGCTTACCATAAATATGCGCCACCGAAGCCGCTTCTCGAATATCCGCTTCGCTTCGAACTTCTTCTTCCGTGCCACCCGCCAAACTGCCCGGTGTCCACATCGCCGACATCGGAATATCGGCATTGCGTTTTACGTCCATTCCATCGGCTAAGTAAATGCGCCCGCCTTCGTGGCTTTCGGTATAACGTTTCATGCCGCGTTTGTGGAGTTCTTCACCAATCACATCGTAATGGCTTTCAACAATCAATTCGCCTATGGTTTTTCTGAAATCCCAAAGAAATTTTTCGCTCGTTTCCGTACTTTTCACCACTCTACCTGTCAAAACAGGCAACCATGTTTTTATATCATAACCTCGTCTTTTTTGAAATTCTTCAGGAAAAGTCTTTGTCCAGTTCATGTGACCTGCTTCATAACTGTCCAAAATCATGTAGCCCAAGCCCTTTTTGCCCATTATACCACCCGTCGCATCTTTGTACATATCGAGGTAGGTATTGATGTATTTTCTGACGGCATCTTTATCCAATTTATCCACTTCCAAACCCGTTGCTTCGGGCGAAGCAGGGTGATTTTGACGACCTGTGAGCGAGTAACCAAAACGCATAACAACCCAGTCCCCCCCGCCTCCAGAGGGAGAGTTTACGTCAAGCCCCATCTTTGAGGGTTGGGGGGCTGGTGCCGTCCAGTTCAAAGTACCATCACTTTTCATTTTTGAAGTCAAATCAATGACCCCCTCAGTATCAAGGGCATCTGTGGCAGATACTAAAGTCGTTTTAGCATTTTCTTTCCACGGCGAAAAACCTGCTTTGTCTTCAAATTGGTCAATGCGAGAGCTGTTGTGCAAAACATATTCAGCAACGTTCACACCATCGGGGTCAGTTTTGGGCGGCATACCCATCATCGCCAACATAGGATTGAAGGCAGGTGCCAACGTTTTGTAGCACAAACGCCAATATTTTGCCGTTGTGGAGGCAAAACTGACCGTATTATGTGGCACAGTGCTGCCCGGTACTCTTGCAATTTCTCTAAAAGTCACACCATCGTCACTCACTTTTAACGACCTGTTTTCAGCCCCGCCGTTGAACTCGTCCAAAGCCCCAACAAGGGCACCTGAAACCGTCAAAGCCTTGAAAGTTTGAGCCGTTTCAAAACTGTATTGAATCCACATATCCTCATCTACCTTCATAGGTGGCAACATAGTGGCATTTGTCAAATCGCCATCTGTCAATTTTTTTATGCTAAAATCACTACCACTTGAACTGATTCTTGGGTTTAAATCGGTCAATTCTTTTTCAGAATCCGCCACTTTATAAGCAATAACATAAGCATCTTGATAGAAATTAGGCTTTTTGCCTACAAAACCACCTGAAATACCCCCCTCAGTAATAACGACATTTTGGAATTTGCCAACGACGGCAGAAGGTTGCGGCAGCTTGCCCGAAAAGGTTTCACCGCCTTTTACCCTTGTTTCCGTCCAAACATATTTTTTCATACCGTCTTTGGGTTCAACCCACGGCCCACCCGTCACACTCCAACCTGGTGAACCTGCAATCGCCATTTCAAGACCATTTTTATCTGCCAATTCGGTTGTAAATTTGAAAGCGTCTTTCCAATCCGCATCCATAAACACCAATTTTTTAGGCACGACAACGGGCGTAAAAAGGTTGGCATCAAAGTTTTGAAAACCACCAATACCGACTTGTTTCATCCAATCCAAATCTTTTTGGATACCATCTTTGGTGATATTGCCGTTCATCCAATGCCACCACACGCGGGGTTTTGCAGCATTGGGAGGTGTTTGAAAATTTTGTAAAAGTTGATTTTGAGCATTGCTGCCAAAAGCAAGAATTGCAAACAGTAGGAGTAGGTATTTTGCTTGATTTTTCATTTTTGTTGTTTAGTTTTTCTTAAATTTTATTGTGAAAGGGATTCAAGTAAAGGTTTTACCCCCTCAGTATTGTAAGGCAAAAAGGGACATTTATAACTTCAACTGCCCCTATTCTGAAATCATTACAGCCCTTTATTCGCCTTTATAATTTTCTGATATTCATAAAAACTCTGCTTAGGTGTACGCTCTTGCGTCGCAAAATCCACGTAAATCAAGCCTAAACGCTTGGTATATCCTGCCACCCATTCAAAATTGTCCCAACCACTCCAAACCATATAACCGTTTACGTTTGCACCTTCTTTTTTAGCTTTTAGGGTCGCTTCGATGTGGCGTTTGATATAATCGGCGCGCATCGGGTCGTTAATTTTATTGTCCACTTTCACATCTTCCGACTTGAAACCTGTGCCATTTTCAGTGATATATACTTTTGGATTGCCATAATCTGTTTTCAAACGCATCAATATTTTGTAAAGATATTCAGGACGAATAGGGCCCACATTTGACTTGATGGAATCAGGATTATTGTCCAACCATTGTAAAGACATGGGTGTGTCCTCACCTTTCACAATAGCGGGGGCATAAAAATTAACGCCTAAGAAATCAGGCTTTTGCGCAGCAATAAACGCCATATCTTCTGCACTGGGTTTGAAAGTCGGATTGTATTTTGCCAATGAATCCAACGCCATTTTAGGGTAATTTCCCTTGAAAAGCGGGTCTAAAAACAAGCCATTGATTAAAACATCTTGAAATTTGGCGGCTTCAACATCGGCAGGTTTGTTTGCATCCCACGGTGCAGCAGGGTTTAAATTGAGGACAATGCCGATTTCACCTTTTAGTTTTAAATCGTGGTAAATCTTCGTTATTTTAGCATTTGTCATCAATTGCCGATGTGCTTTTTGCATTTGGCTCATGTAAAATTCTTTACTGAGGGGGGCATCATGTGGCGCAGTTGTCATATTTTCAACTAAGAAAAACTCAATATACGGTTCATTAAAAGTGATAAAATGCTTCACTTTATTGCCATAACGTTTGATGACTGTCGTTGCATAATTGAGCCACCAATTTTCCATTTCAGGATTGCCCCAGCCACCTTTTTGCATCAAAACATTGGGATAATCGAAATGATAAATGGTCACGAAAGGCTCGATGCCCGCCGCCAATAAATCATCAATCAAGACATCGTAATGCTTCAATGCCACTTCGTTTGGTGCACCCGTTCCATCGGGAATGATGCGACTCCAATCCAATGACATTCTGTAAGAATTGATCCCCAATTCCTTCATCAACTCAATATCTTTGAGGTATTGGGTGCGGTCATACATATTGATTGACACATTACCAGTCATTTGTTCACCAGTAATCATCTTGGTAATCTGCACTTTATTGGTCAAAAAATCCCATTTGGATTCACCTTTGCCATCGGCTTGATATGCGCCTTCAACTTGATACGCGCAGGTGGCAACGCCCCAATAGAAAGGTTCGTTGGTTTTGTCGCTTGTGGTGTTTTTACAAGCAAAAAACAGCATTGTGATGCTTAAAATGGATAAAATTTTGTTTTTCATAACGCTTTTAATTTTAATTTAAAATTGATTTTCAGCTATTTTTATTTGTATGTAAAAATATTTATTGTCAAAAATACCCCCTCAGTATTTTGCCGATTTCAAAGATGTTTTGCACTTTTACGTTTTAAAAATCAAACAAAAGATGTTCAATCTAAAACACCATCAATGAAAAAAGAACTTATTGCCGAATTATTCGAAAAATTTGAAGCCGCTTGTTATCTCTACAAAGACATAGAATGTTGGAGCGCACGCGATTTGCAATCTATTTTAGGCTATTCAGAATGGCGTAATTTTGTCAAAGTCATTGATAAAGCCAAAGAAGCCTGTGAAAATGTAGGCGAACAAGCCATTTATCATTTTGTTGATACCAACAAAATGATAGAACTGGGCAAAGGCGGTAAACGCAAAGTTGCTGATATTGCCCTCACTCGTTATGCCTGTTACCTCATTGCCCAAAATGGCGATGCCGCTAAAACCGAAATTGCCTTTGCCCAAACCTATTTTGCCGTTCAAACACGCAAACAAGAGGTTATTGAACAACGATTGCTTGATATTGCCCGTTTGACAGCCCGTGATAAGCTCTCTCAATCAGAGAAAAAACTGTCCGCTATCATTTTTGAGCGCAGCGTAACTGAACAAGATTTTGCGCTCATTCGCTCAAAAGGTGACGCTGCTCTGTTTGGCGGATTGACAACGGCTGCGATGAAACGCAAATTAGAAGTACCTACAAATCGCCCTTTGGCTGATTTTTTACCCACTTTAACAATCAGAGCCAAAGATTTTGCAACTGAACTTACCAGCCATAATGTTCTTGAAAAAGATTTGTTTGGCGAATCAGTTATTTCGCAAGAACATATTGATAACAATTTAGCGACCCGTGAAATTCTACTCAAACGAGGTGTTAAACCCGAAAACTTGCCTCCTGCTGAAGATGCCCATAAAGTCAAACGGCGATTGAACACAGAAGGAAAAAAGACACTCCAAAACAGTCAAAAATTGCCCAATCCGCTGAATGACGATTCGGATTAAAATGTTGAAGGGAATTTATCCCCTCAGTATATTTTAGGCTTTTAACAACTGAATTATCTCTATCAAATTCCCCGTATTGTCTCTGATAAAACACATCAAAGCGTCTTTTGGCGGTGACTCGCGCAACGACATTGCAATATCAACCCCCTCAGTATCCAGCCTCTCAAACAGTGTTTCAAGACCATTTTCCATCACAAAACAGATGTGCTTTGTACCTTGATACTGAATATCGGTCAAAGGTTGTTTCCTATAATCCGCTAATTTTTTGGTCTCATAATGTTCAAATAATTCAATATCAAAACTGCCATGCCTTAGGAAAGCGATTTTTGTTTGAATCATCGGAAAATCGTTTTGCCAAAGCAAAGTGAAATTCAAATATTTTTGATACCAAACAATGGATTCGTCTATATTGGCAACGCTGATGCCGACGTGATGCGGTTTTAAATATGTGTCATTCATTCTCAAAATCGTTTTGATTTAAAACAACATCTTTATGCGCTAAATAAGAATGAAAACGCCCATTGGGGTCACGTTTTGCTCTTATTCCTTCCAGTTTTTCATAATTTCCTTCTGAAATAAACTTGCGCTGATGGGCTGTGAAATCGCTGTCGCCTAAGTATTGTCCTGCGGTTATTGGTTCAATGCCGTGCATAATACCTTTCAACCACGTCTTATTTTTTTCATCATCTACTTCATCTTCCCAAATAACATAAGACGCAAAATAAATCTCTGTTTGCAACGAAAAAGCCATATCGGGCAACTGCCGCAAAGGTGCCATGCTGTACCACAAAGTGAAGGCTTTTGGATGTGGTAAATCCGTAAAAGCGGGCAACATCAAGCGGGTAATATCTTCTTTTTCACCTTTCAACCACGCATTATTGACGGCATACCGATGCCCTTCGGGATTTGCTTCGGTTTGCAAAACAAGCTGTTCAGCAAAAGAAGTAGCGTAATTTGTGCGTCTGACGTATGCTTTTTCCAAAACAGGACAGGTTTCAAAAGGCTTTAAGGCTTCAATTGCCGCCCCCTCAGTATCTTCAAAAGCCAAAGCATGAACGATGATGACGGGGATATTGACCCTCTCCATATTTGGCACACTTGGAACGGTTTGACCCAAAGTCACAATTTCAACATTCAAAGAAACGCTGCCGTGAATGTCTTGCCACCAATTCAAAACCGCTTCTGCTTGGTCTATCGGATATAGAAAAGTGCTGGCATACAAGGCTTTAGGTAAGGCAACGGTTTTTAAATGAAAACACGTCACGACACCAAAAAAGCCAGGTCCTGCACCGCGTGCCGCCCAATAAAGGTCTTGATTTTGTGTCGCATCGGCCCGGACTAATTCGCCATCGGCAGTAACAACATCAATCGCCACAATATACTCAGCCGCCCAACCCCAACCGCGGGCATTCCAACCTTGACCACCTTGCAACAAAAAACCGCCGATACCAACAGTCGGGCAATGTCCACCGCAAAACATACGCCCATGTTCTTTCAAAAACGGATTGAGTTCCATACCGCCTTTTGTGACAGGCTGCACTTTCGCAATTTGAGTTGCTTTGTCGTATTCTATTTTATTCAAATTTTTAAGGTCTAACAAAATGCCTTCGTCACGCACACTCCACGCTGCCCACGAATGACCACCTGCACGAATCGCAATTTGATACCCCTCAGTATTCGCCAGTTTTACAGCGGCTACTACGTCGTTTTCATCTTCTGGGAAAAAAACGGCGACTGGAAAACGGTCAGGTCTTCGATGATTGAAGACTCTACCGATGCGGGCTTGTTCGTAGCCTTCATCGCCTTTGTAATATATTTTACCTTTGAAATTCATAATTATTCTAATGATGAATGATAAATTATGAATGATGAATGTGGCGCAACAATTCATCGTTTATCATTCATAATTCATCATTGGTTTTACCATTTACTTGCGCCACCGTCAATCGGAAAATCTGCCCCCGTGACCCAACTTGATTCGTCAGAAGCCAAAAACAAAGCGGCATACGCAATGTCTTCGGGCTTTCCGATGCGCCCCAACATGTGTTTTTCTTTTAAAAAAGGTAAGATTTCTGAGTCTTGCACCAAATGATTGGTCGCTGCGGTATGCACCAAACCAGGGGAAATGGTATTCACCCTAATCTGAAAAGGTCCACCTTCACACGCCATTTGAATAGACATAGAATACACCCCGCCTTTCGTCGCACAATGCACCAAAGCAGGTGAACCTTTCAAGACTTGCCGCCGATTAGCCGATGAGAAATTAATGATAGAACCGCCATTAATTTTCAAGTATTTCCACGCTTTTTGACACGCCAAAAAGACAATATCCAACTCGCCTCTGATGCTTTTTTTCCAATGGGTTTCATAATCCAATTCTTCAATCGGTTTAAAATCGCAAAAAGCGGCGGCATTCACCAATATATCAATGCGCCCAAAAGTGGCGTAGGCTTTTTCAATGACTTCTTCTACTTGTGCTTCATTTGTCATATCGGCAGGATGAAAACTTGCCATAGATAAGCCTTCTTTTTTAGCAATTTCTAAGGTCGCTTCGGCTGCTTTTGCGTCAATATCGCTGCCAAAAACGTTTGCGCCTTCTCGTGCGAACATGAGGGCGCAGCCTTGCCCGATGCCCTGTCCGATGCCTGTGATGAGGGCAGTTTTGCCTGATAAACGTCCTTTCATTTTTGTTTGTGTATTTTTATTTTTTTTGCAAAAAACTTTAATTCTTAGTATATTTGTCGATAAATTTCAATAAAATGACTATTTATAGTGTTTATGACCAAATTGCTGAATTAATTGCGAGCCTACCACCTGCAAAGGTTTTGGCTTTACGCCCTCCCAAAGAGGTCGTTCAACGTTTCGAGTTTTTAGTTGAAAAAACAAAAAACAATCAACTTGATGCTCTTGAAAAAGATGAATTAGATCATTTTATTGTTTTAGAAAGGCTCATGCGTTTATCTAAAATTCGTGCAAAAGGTTCTATGGCATGAGTCGCTACCTTACCAAAAACTCAAAGAACTAGTACCAAAACGTGCGATTTTTCGCTGCGAATACTGCCGTCTTAGTGCAGAACTTTCCTATTTTCCTTTTCACATTGAACATATTATAAGCCTTAAACATGGTGGTAAAACCATTTCAACAAACTTAGCTTATGCTTGCCCTCTTTGTAATATCAAGAAAGGCTCTGACATTGCTACCTTTTTGAAAAACCCGAATATCCTTGTTCGTTTTTTTAATCCACGAATTGATAAGTGGGGTGACCATTTCGATATTGAATATACAGGTCACATAATCGCCAAAACTGAAATTGGTGAAGCAACAATCAAAATTTTTAATTACAATCATATTGATTCTATCATTGAACGAGCCGAAATGCTGCGGTTTGGTATTTTTTAAGCCTTTTTATGCGTCTCAATCAACGAAAAAGAAACAACCAAAGCCAAAACTGCCGCAATAGCCGACACATAAAATGGCGCATTCAATCCAAATTTATCCGCCAAAATGCCACAGACAAAAGGTATCAAAACGCCGCCAAATAGTTCTCCTGCGGCAACCAATAAGCCAATCGCTTTGCCTGTTGAGTGCATCGGCACCGTTTCAGCAGGTATCGTTCCTAAAACAATTGGGAATGCACCGAACATAAAATAACCGATGAACATCACTGGAATTTGTGCCCCTGAGCCTTTTAAGAACACAATCGCCAAAGGGAAAACGATGCCTATCGAAACAAATATTTTTATAATGGGTGTTCTGCCAAAACGGTCTGACAAAGCTGTTACGAAAACACCCGCAATCAAAGAAGCAAACCCCATTAAGCCCATTGTTTTGCCCATATCCCCCTCAGTAAAACCTTGAATTTCAGTGAAATATTTAGGCATAAAAGTCATACAGCTATTCAGCCAAGTCATAAACAAACAGGCTAATACTATCCCAACTCTTATGTTTTTGTAGTCCAATAATTGGCTAAAACTGAGGCTTTCGTCATTGGCTTTTATGTCGGTTTCAGCGGTGCTGGGTTTGATAAATTTCCAACATAAAAAAGCCATGATGAGTCCTGGAATACCCGCTATAAAAAAAGTCGAACGCCAGCCATATTGCGTTGCCAAAGCCACTAACAAGATAGGTGCAATCAAAAAGCCAAACAAAGTTGAACCAAAACTTTGCAAAATACCCATGTTCAAACCCACCCGATTAGGCGATGATTCTTTGGCGACAAAGGACTGAATCAATGGCAAAGTCGGTCCTTCAAAAAAGCCCATCAGCAAACGGCTGAATATCAACATCACGAAACCTGTTGCCAAGCCCGAAGTAATAGAAGCCAATGAAAACAGGACAACAGAAATGATGAAAATTGTTTTTTTCTTGTTTTTGGCTTCTGCCCAAGCGGTTGTAAAATAACCTGAAACCGCCCAAGTAATACCCAAAGCGGAGACCAACATTCCGATCTGAGTATTGTTCAGATTGAGGTCTTTTGCGATAAAAGGGCTGAGGTAAACCAAGGCAAAACGGTCAACAAATACTAACCCGAAGGTGACACTTAAGAGGGCTAATAAGCCGTTTTCGTAAGTAAATAGACCTTTTTTCATAGAAAACTGTGTTGTTAAACTTGATTAAAGTAGGTATTTATACTTTGATGATTTTTCGTTTTGCTCAATAGTTAAATTTTTAAAAAATTAAATCTAATGCCCCATAAAATCTTCTAAAGGTTTGCCATCGAAGACATACGGTTTGGCTTCGGTCAAAACAAAAACAATACGGCAGATATCTGTACTACTCGGATTGCGCCACTTGTGAATCGTACCACGCTGAACGATAATACCGCCTTGTCCGATTGTTTTCACAACGCCATTATCCAATTCTAACTCAATTTCGCCACTGATGATGATGCCGTAATCAATGCTGCTTGAACGGTGCATCGGTGAAGAACAATTGGGCAACATATCCACGATTCGAATCACGGAGCCCCCTTTTAGGGTTAGCCCTGCGTCGCGTTTTGCGCCGTCTATTTCGTCGTTTAAGTCGGCGGGGACATTGAGGGTCGTCCAAATTGTCCGAAATGCCGCATCGCCCGAAGGGATGACAACCGTTTCAAATGATTCATCGTCGGTGAAAACGGCTGTTCCGTCGGTGGCGTGTCCTGTGACGATTCTTCTGATTTTATCGCTCATTTTATGGATTTTTTGTGCAAATACTGAGGGGTCATTTTCCAAAGAAAAAATCAAAAACCACTTGCGCCATATTAATATCCCGTATCGCTTTTCCAATCATTGCAGGCGGTGGCGTTTTTGTTGGCACACTTAGGACGTGTCCGCCATTTTCAACTTTTATCAAACGAATATCGTATTTTCTATTTTTTAAAGTGAATTGAGTCGCCGTCGTTCCGTCTTCTTTATCTGTATCGGGAAAGTCGAATTTTGTCGCTTTTGAAAAATCCTCGTGCGCTAAGTTTGCCCAATATGCCATCGTTTCGTCGGTAGAAATAACCGAACCCCGCTTTGCGCCACCTGTCATCACGACTTCTCCGCCTTGATACGGATTGGTTTTATCGCCCGTACCATTAATAACCATCATCGAAACAGGCTTTTGACGCGCTTCACAATCATCATTTGAAGGTATTGGTAAACTGGCACTTATAGCCACATATTTCTTGAATAATTGAGGTCTTTCTTTCGCCAATTTGAAAACTTCATGTCCACCGTTTGAATGTCCAACCACAAAAACTTGTTTTTTATTGATGCCGTATTTTTGAACGAAATACTCTATCATTTTTTCAAAGAACGTATTGTCGTCAATGTTCAGGAGATTAGCCTCGAAATTGGCTTCTTTTCGACACTCATTCCAATGATTTTTATAGCCATTTGGATAGACCACAATGACATCACCTTGTGCATCGGCTAACTTACTAAACCAATGTTCGGTGAATTGCGTTATCAGTTTTCCGCTCCCGCCTGAACCGTGAAGGACGAACAATAATTTAGGTTTATTGGACACATTTGCTGGCTTATGATACAAAAAAGAACGGCTGTATTCGCCGATTTGTAGGGAATCTGCTTGCACCGTTTCATAAGCATTTTGGCTGAAAATAGTCGTATGTAGCAAAAAAAATAAAATGACCGTTGTTGTAATCTTTGACATTCTTATATTTTTATTTAGTGAAAATACTGAGGGGGTATCAAAGAGCGAATAGAGGTAGCTGTTTAAAGCTGCCTCTATTCGCTTCAATAATATGTATGGAAAATACTAAAACTTATAAGCCAAACTCAAAAAATACGCTCGTGCAGGAATCGCAATCGCTTGATGAAAAGCATTCGGTGCTTTTGCAATCGCCTCTTTAGTCAACCCGTCCAAGTTTAAGTTGTCGGGGAATGTACCCGGTCCGACCCAACCCATAACACCATATTGATTGAGCAAGTTATTGACATTAGCACTGATTCTAAATTTAGGCGTAACATCATAACCCATAGACAAATTGAATTGACTGAAAGCAGGTAGCTCAAACGCATTGGCGAAATTGGCTTGACGTGCGCCCATGTAAGACCATGTAAGACCTGCGTAAAATTTGCCATTTGAATATTCAGGGGTAATATTTGCCATCACATTTGGTAGAAATGCTATGCCATTACCCGAATTATCAACCGTTGAGTCAGGCGACGTTGCGCTACCTGTTGGCAAATGTATCCACGATTTATAAGTCGTTGCTTTTGACCCTTGCAAAGTAAGAACGCTGCGAATATCAAAATTGTCAGAAATTTTATACGTTCCTTCAATCTCCACACCGTAAGTGTTCAAACTATTGTAATATGTAGGTGGATTGTACAATGCTCCTTTAGAATCCGTAAAAGTAACGGCACCTGGAATATTAGACAATAAGCTGTAAAAAGGTGTGATATTCGTAGATAAATGTTCTGTTTTTGCTTTAAAACCGACTTCAAATTGTTGTACTACTTGAATTTCTGGTTTTAAATTCTTTTCCAAATAGGTGTTTGAAACGTCTTGATACACTTGGAAACCCGGTGCTTTTTTACCATTAGAATAACGCCCATAAATCGCCATGTTGTCCGAAATTTTATAGTTCAATGCACCCGAAAAAGACACATAGCTCAACGTTTTATCGTACTTGAAGGCAGCTCCTCTAACAGCTTGTGTGTTATCATAAAGAGTCAACGGGTTGTTATCGGAAGTTGTTGCAGGTGCTAAGGCACGTACATTGTTTTGTCCATTGACTTTAATATTCTCATAACGGACACCCCAATCAAAGGTTAATTTATCATTGATTTCCCAAGTGTGGGCAAAAAACAACGCTTTTTGGCTCTTAGTTATCGTATTTTCCGCATAACCTTGGTCAGCCCCAACATTGACAACACCGTCTTTATTGGTCACTTGATAAACTGTACCATTTTTTGGATCGGTTGGATTTGGGTTGCCATAAGTGACTTTGATATTGACAGGTTGTGGGTGATTTTGAATCGTCGTCAAAGAAACACCTTGCGAGCCTTGTATGCCATCATATTTAGAATTACCAATGAAACCACCAATATTGAAGGTCATATTATTGGTTTTTTTACTAAAATTAAATTGGTCTAAAAACTCATTGACCTTGCGATTTTGGTAAATAAGAGGCGTGAAAAACAGCGAATTTGGCGCAATCGCACTACCCGGAGCCGTATTAGCAACGACATGATAATCGAAACCACTGAACGACTTAACCGTCATAATGCTCTTGCCACCTACTGAAATATCATATGTTCCGGGAATAATTTGTGTTGGCGGGTGAAGCGAACCTAAGATAAAATAGGTCACGATATTTTCCATATTAATAGGTGTTACAATACTGAGGGGGGTAAATGCTTCATTGCTTTTGCTTGAATAACGCATATTATTGGAGAATTTCCAACCCGTTTCGCCTAAATTTTGTTCCCAATTCAAACCCACGGCTTTGTCTTTTGAATGCCACAAATCAGACGGATTATAAGTCAAATTACCTCTATCCAATAAAGGCGAAGTCACGCTGATTGCGGGCGGCAATACAGAAGACGTATTGTCAAAACCCGCAGCGGGTTTCATGTCGCCATAGCCCAAAGTCGGTATGCCTTCAGCCGTCAAATTGTGGTCATCTAAGACTTTGACCAATAGTTTTAACGAACCTGAACCATAATTATACAACAAATTGCCTTTGATTTGACCACCATAATTAGAGGCATAACCAGGATATTGCGCGCCATTTGACTTCCGATAAAAGCCACCTATATTATAAGTCACGTTTTTACTGAGGGGTCCGCCAAAATTGACATCGGCTCTGTAATACGGATTTTTGCCATTGCCTTCGAGACCTAAGCGCGTTCTAACTTCACCTTCAAACTTGTCGCCGCCTGTTTTTGAGATATAGTTGAAGATACCACCCGGTGCATTTGCACCCGCAATCGAGGCAGAACCACCGCGCACGGCTTCCAATTTACCCAAAGTCACATCCACTCTTGTGAACATATCGGGCGAAAAATCACCTAAATTTACATTGGTAACAGGTAAACCATCTTCTTGCATCGAGACATAATCGTAGCCATTACTCCCATCGTTTTTGCCTGTCGTTACACCGCGTGAATTGACGGTATTGCGAATTTCACCCAAAGATGAATTGACGTAAATGCCTGGCACGTTTTTCAACAAATCAGCCGCACTGATGGGTACAATTTTGTCAATCTGAACAGCACTTAGTGACGTAATCGCAATAGAAGAATTCAAAGCCGTTCGTTTGTCAAAGACACCCGTAACAACCAATTCCCCAAGTTCATCGCCCTCCTTGAGAACAATACTTGCCGCATTATCAGCGGATACTTCTTTTGTACCAAAACCGACAAAAGAGACGACCAAAGTGCTGCCTTTAGCCACATTGTTGAGCGAAAAAGCACCATTATTATCTGTTACAGTGCCATTTTTAGTTCCTTTTACCAAAACGGCTGCGCCAACAAGCGGGTCACCACTGTTTGATTTTATCGTTCCTGAAACTTGTTGTGCAGATAAACCTACGGAGCAAAGGACGAATGCAAGTAGGCAAAGGAGTGATTTAATGCCGCAAAACGGCACAAGTGATAATTTTTTCATTTCAATTATTGCGTTGTTTAGTTATGAAAATAAATAGATTTTCAATAGAAAATTTTGTATATTTTCTACAACACAAAATTACAATGAAGTTGAAGCCGCTGTTATGTAAAAGAAATCGGAAAATATGCAGTATCAATCCATTTTACTCTTGTTGCTTATATTCCTTCGGTGTCATGCCTGTTTTTGTCTTAAAAAAACGGCTAAAATCGCTGTGGTTTTGCTGAGAGAGTTTGTAAGCAATTTCGCTGATTTGCATATCTGTTTGTTTCAACAAAACCTTTGCTTCTAACAAAATCATCTCATTGAGCAAGTCTTGAGCTGATTTACCCGTGGCATTTTTGACGCATTTATTCAAATGATTGGGCGAAACGGCGAGCATATCGGCGTATTCCGTCACCTTTTGTTTTTCGTAAATATGGCGTGACAAAGCGTCTTTGTAGTTTTGAGCAATCATCAAAGCCGTATTTTTCTTTACGGATACTGAGGGGGCGTAAAAACGTTTGATTTCAGTAAAAAGAGCCAATAAATAGACAGTTACGATGTCTAAATTGGCTTCTTTTTCTTTAGCATATTCAACTTCAAGGCGTTGGAAAATAGGCAGTAACAGAGGGCGGGTGGCATCATCAATTTCGACAATGGGATTGCCTATAAATTGCAAAAAAGGGAAATCTCGGCGGATATTGTGTTGGGGCAAATGGTTGGTAAAAATATCTAAATTGAAATGGCAGAAATAGCCTTCAATATCGGCACTCATAAATTCATGGTTAGTAATTTGGTTGGCGGGTAGAAAGAAAAAGGTGTTTTTTCCTATTTCATAAGGACTTAATGCCTTGCTCCGCAAAGTTGTACCTTTTGTCAAAAACAAAAAATCATAAACGACTTTGCGGTGTGGTGGCAACGGAAACTTTATTTTGTCTCTATAATCTTCAATTTTATTGATATGAAAAAGATGATGCGATGTTGAAGAAAAAAACTGCTTATAAGACGACCCGAAGTGATGGTCGCTCATTTCATTTAATTCCCAAATAGGTATAGAAATAGGTTTTGGCATCTCTTTTCATTTTAAAGATTAAGCTAATGCGCCACCGTCAACAGGCATCGCAAGACCTGTTAAAAAGGACGATTGTTCGGAACACAGAAAGAGCGCAATATCCGCCACTTCTTCGGGCTGCCCCATGCGTTTCATGCGTTGGAAATTAATGGCTTGTTGTTTCGCTTCTGGATTATAAGCCAATTTTCGGCGACCTTCCATAATCATCGGCGTTTCTATCGCTGTTGGACAAAGACAATTGACCCTTATATTTTTAGTCGCATATTCAATCGCCGCCGTTTTTGTAATGCCCACAACACCGTGTTTTGAAGCCGCATAAGGCGAATTTTCAGGTTGTCCAATCAAACCCGCCGCCGATGATAGGTTGACAATCACACCGCCGCCTTGCAGCAACATCTGCGTAATTTGGAACTTCATGCAGTACCATGTTCCCGTCAAGTTGATATTGATTTGCTGATGCCAAAACTCATCGGGATATTCATGCAAAGGCAGCGAAACAGGTCCCGCAATACCCGCACAATTCACGGCACAATCCAAGCGACCGAAGCGTTCAACAGTGGCTTTTACCATATTTTCAACGTCTTCCCGCTTGGAAATATCTACTTTTAGGGACAAAACTTCGGTATTACCCCCCCTCAGTATGTCCGCCGTTTTTTCTGCATTTTCTAAGTTGATATCGGTCACAACGACCCTTGCACCTTCTTTTCCGAAAGCCAAAGCTGTCGCTCTACCAATGCCCGAACCTGCGCCTGTGACGAGGCATACTTTATTTTTGAATCGCATGATTACATTTTTTTTTGTTACAATATAGAGGTGACACGAATTTCACAAATTACACGAATTGGTCTTTCTAATTTCTTTACTATTCGGATATACAAAGTCATAAAATGCCTTCATCTTAATTCGTGTAATTTGTGAAATTCGTGTCCACTAAGTCGTTTTTTTTTATTCAAAAATAGCCACGGCACGTGTCCATCCTGCACTCGCACCCTTAATTTTTGCTGGAAAACAAGCCACTTTAAAGCCAAAAGGCGGCAATTGGTCAAGGTTCGCCAATTTCTCAATTTGACAATATTCCTTTTCAATACCGACATAATGCGCTTGCCATATTATGCCTGGACGTGGATTCGCCCGATAATCTGCCGCTTGAATGTGCAGTGGAATATCCCAACCCCAACCATCAGTACCCATAACTTTTATGCCTTGGTCAATGAGCCAATGCGTTGCTTTTGCGGAAGCGCCAACATGGATTTTCACAAAATCGGGATGATGCAAACGTTTATCGGCATCGCAACGAATCAAAACAATATCAAAAGGCTTTAAAGTGTAGTTGATTGCCGCCAATTTCTCTATCAAGTCCTCTGGTTCAAACATATAACCGTCGGGTTTGTCCGTAAAATCTAAGACAACGCCATCGTGGAAAAACCAATCCAAAGGCATTTCGTCAATCGTCCGCGACGGTTTGCCTTCGCAAGTCGGGTAATAATGATAAGGCGCATCCACGTGCGTACCACAATGGCTTGTGACGCTTAAAAATTCACCTGCGGGACCATTGCCCTCGATGAATACATCTGTTAAACCGTCGAACAGTGTGCCGCCCATTTTTGCCGCACCCGCTTTGTGGTCTTCATAGACGATTTTGGTTGGTAGTGGCTCTTTGATTTCTTCCGAAATGGTTACGGAAATGTCTATTATTTTCATGAAAATTTAATTTTAAAAGTTGAAAGCACCCCCTCAGTATGGGCAGCTATTTTTAGTAAAAATATTAATTGATTATCTATAAAAACTCGTTTCAATACCACTGCCTATGGGCAAAAGAACGGTATCGAAAGCATGGGTTTCTCGAATGCGATTTCGGTACGCGGTTGCTTCAGGATAAGAATGTGGCGGAAAAATCATATTGTCACCAAGCACCCAAGCCCCTTTGTTTAATTTTGGAAAAAACAAATCAAAACAAGGCACATACAGTTCTTTCCAGATGTCCAACAAAACAAAATCGTAGGTTTCCGTTGCCGCAGAAAGACTTTCGAGGGCATCACCTACCCTGAAATCAACAAAATCGGAAAGCCCTGCTTCTTCAATTTGTTGTCGGGCATATTCTGCTTTTTGAGGGCTGTTTTCTAAGGTAATGACACGTCCACCATTCGCTCGTGCCGCTTCCGCCAACCAAATAGTTGAATAACCATAAGACGTACCGACTTCAAGAATCGTCTTAGATTTAGCTGATTTTGCCAAATTATTGATAAAAACAGCTGTTTCAAGCCCAACAGAAAGTAAAAATTCATCACGCATAGACATACCTTTTTCGATAGGCAGCGATTGCATAATCAGGTCTTCTGACTCTATCCGTTTATGGTATTTTTCTAAAACGGCTTCTATTTTTGTATCAAATTTTATCATTTTTTACCCCCTCAGTATTTTAAGCTATTTTAATCAATTTCCATCGCTAATCGTCGTGCCACCGTCAACAATAATATTTTGCCCTGTGATAAAACCTCCTGCTTTTGAAGCGAGCATGACTGCCACACCTGCAATTTCAGTTACGTTTCCAACTCGTCGCAAAGGCGTTAAAGCCAAGCGTTTGTCCATAAAAACCTTGTTTTTCATGAGTGATTGTGAAAAAGGCGTATCAATCATGCCCGGTGAAATGCTGTTGACGCGGATATTATCAGGACCAAACTCAACAGCCAAGTTACGAGCTAACTGAATCAAACCCGCTTTTGAGATGCCATACAAACCAATGTTTTTATTACCCCGAACCCCTGCAATACTCGCCAAATAGATAATTGCTCCGTCTTTTCGAGCTTGCATTTGAGGAATGATTAGCTTCGTCAAATAAATAGCACTTTGAAGATTAAATGCCATTGTTTTTTCAAAATCAACGGCATTTATATCTAAAAAACCATTTGGAATAGCGATTCCAACACAATTGACCAAAATATCTATTTTTCCAAAATGAGACATCGCTGCTTGGAAAAGGTGTTCAATATCCTGTTTTTGAGACATGTCGCACACCACGCCTAAAACAGTAATTCCTTGATTTTCAAAGTCTTGCACTGTTTTTTGCACCCCCTCAGTATCATTACTCGAAACGATGATTTTTGCACCATGCAGACCCATTGCCTCTGCAATCGCTTTGCCCATGCCGCTGCTTGCGCCTGTGATGAGGGCAACTTTATCGCTTAAGTCAAATAGATTTTTCATCTAAAAAGCATCCATTTTTATCCATTATCAACTATCCATTATCCATTTTTCAGATGACTTTATTCCTTAAAACGCCAATGCCTTCAATCTCAAATTCAACGACATCACCAGGTTCGAGCGGACGGTGAACGGTGAAATTATTTTCAATCAAACTGCCCCAACCGACTGTGCCTGAACCTAATATATCGCCGGGAAACACAGTTACGCTATTTTCAGAAGCCCGTTCAATCATTTGTGGAAATGTCCAATAAACCGTTTTATAATTGCCTTCGCAAATCGTTTCATTATTGATTTTAGCCGTCATTTTGACATCAAATCTATCGCCCGTACTGTTAGGCATTTGCAAATGTTCGGGGTGCATTTCTCTTGAAATGGAACAACGGTATTGTTCAAATTCATCTTTTGTCACGATGCACGGTCCAATTGAATTCGCAAAATCTTTCCCTTTGTGGGGTCCGAGATTTGTGCCACCCATTTCTATTCTTTGAATATCTCGGGCAGACCAATCGTTAAAAATGGTATAGCCGAAAATATAGTCGCCTGCGTCTTCTGCCTTGATATTCACGCCTTTTTTGCCAATAACTGCCGCAATTTCTAACTCATAATCCAATTTTTGGCACGAAGCAGGACGTGGCACATCAGCATCAGGTCCATAAATAGCTTGGTGATTGGTGAAATAGAAAATTGGAATTTCATACCAATTTGCGCCCACAGCATGACCGAATGCTTTAGAAGCATTTAGCATGTGTTGTTCAAAACCGATAAAGTCTCGAAAGCTGCGCGGATAAGGTAGCGGTGCTAAAAGTTGCACATCAGCCGTTTTATACTGAGGGGGGGTGTTTTCCAAATTATTTTCTTTAATAATTTGGAAATACTGCGCGTGATTGTCAATAAACGCAAGCATATCGTTTGGCAAACGGCTGTCTGTGGCTTGCATATCTACCACGCCGTTGCTGTCTGCTGTGAGCCACCCGATGCGGGTTTCTTCGTTTTTATTTTTGAATGTAACGAGTTTCATATTTTTGTTGAAAATTGTTTTTTTTGATAAAATGAAATCATATCGGTGCCGTCAAACCCATCAAAGTCTTGCCCATCAGCGCACCCATATTAGCCCCTTCAGGCAACGGAATACCTGCCCATTCCATGCGTTCCCATTCTGCTAAAGTATTTGAGACATCAACAATTGTTTTACAACGATCGTAACGACGAGTCATATAGTTTGTCATAACTTCCTCTACACTTTGGTCTTTTTGCAACTCTTCAGCTAAAACCACCGCGTCTTCAATCGCTAAAGCAGCACCTGAACCCAATTGCGGTATCGTCGCATGAGCCGCGTCGCCTATCATCACGACCCGATTTTTGTACCACGGCGCAGACATCATTAAAGTTTCCAAAGGGCGATAATTCACCTTGTCGTTGTCGTCAATCTGATTTAAAACATCTTGAACCATGGGCGCAGGGTATTCACTGACATAGGCTTTCAACCGAGCCGCCATTTCATCGTGCGGAATAATCGGATTGTCGTCGCCTTCTGCTGAAACCACGAACATATACATCGTTTCGGCAGTCATTGGTATCAAACCCAATTTTGATTTTTTACCAAAAAACATATAACCTGTTTCTAAGTCAGGATGCCGTTTGAAAGGATATCGCCACACCGAAGAGCCAATATACTGAGGGGTATAGTCGCCAAAAACAAGGCTGCGGACTTTTGAGTTGACTCCGTCCGCACCGACGACGAGTTGATAAGACCCTTCAGTACCGTCGGTGAATTTTACACCAACGTGCGTTCCTTCGTTTTCGATTTCTGTAACCGTCAAACCCATACGGAAAGTTACGCCATGCTTAACAGCCGCTTCGTAGAGAATATCATGCAGCAGTTTTCTTGAAATGCCGTTGTGAATCGGATAATGTGCCATCGGTGGATTGCCAATTTCGGCAAATTGAAAACCTGTGGGCGCACACATCTTCACCTTGCCATAAGGCGAACCTCTGCGTATCGTTTCATCGGCAACACCAATCGCATCTAAAGCGCGCAAAGCATTGGCTTGTTGGATAATTCCGACGCCATAGACATTAAATTCTTCGTTAATCTCTACGATTTCGGCTTCAATATTGGCTTTTCGCAAAGCTATTCCTAAGGATATACCGCCGATGCCACCACCGACTATGAGGACTTTATTTATTGATGACATTGTATATTAATGATAAATGATGAAATATGAATGATGAATCTGTCACTAATTTTTCTTTTAAATCATGGAATTATACTCGATAGAAAACGGTTTGCCATAATTAAACTATATAAATGTTTATTTAACAACGTTTTATACTTTTCATTTTACTCTTTTCATTTTAACAAGGCTCTGCCGCCGTCAACAGGAATGATTGAACCTGTTGTAAACGTCAAATAGGCTGCTAATGCAAAAACGGTATTGGCGACATCTTCGGGTGTTGCAAACCGATTCATGGGTGTCGAATCCATTTGCATTTTCAAAAAAGAAGGGTCAAAATTCTTCGTGTATTCGCCTTCAACAAAGCCTGGCGAAACGGAAACGACCCGAATTGTCGGTGCTAAAGCCCTTCCTAATGAGCGTGTTATGCTGTCAATAGCCGCTTTTGAAGCGCAATATGCCACATTACTGCCAATGCCTATTGTTGCTGCAACGGAGGAAATATTGACAACAAGCCCCCCAGCCCCCAGAGGGGGAGTTGGAGTGGCATTTTCAAGCAAATCTTTACATGCCCGAATCATCGCAAATGTGCCTCTGACATTGGTTTGCATGATTTTATCAATCCATTCGTCGGTCAAACCGTCTAAATCGGCGTGTGGAACGGGGGTTGTAATACCTGCATTATTGACCAAAATATCGAGTTTGCCGTATTTGTCTTTTATGAATTCCGCTAAGGCTTTTAGTTTTTCAGCATCCGTTGTTGGCGCGTGAAAAATGGCATGATTTGCCCCCCTCAGTATTTTTACTAAGTTTTCTGCTTTTTCAGCATTGGAATTATAGGTGATAACAACACTTGCTCCTTCCTCTGCCAATTTCTGGCAAATGGCTGAACCGATGCCGCCGGCACCGCCTGTTACGAGAGCTATTTTACCGTTTAATGCTTTATCCATTTTTTGAATACGCTATTTTATTATTTCAAAAAAGTGTAGGAAAATCCTATTAAACACGTTATTTTTGTAAAAAAATATAAAAAATGACAACAACAGCCGTTCAACAATCCGTTTCGACAGAAGAAGTAAAGCAAGCGATTATTGCTTTAATCAAAGAAAACAATGCTGAATTTAAGCAATTGTTAGTCGAATTATTACCTAATCTCGCTTCACCCGCATCTAAAAAAACGAAATCTAAAGCTGAATCTAAAATTGAATCTCCTGCCCAAAAGGAACGCATTCCTTACAGCGAAATGCCGTTTTGGAAAGCGAATCCTGATTTAAAACCGCTTGAAGCACCGTCAAATCCAAATCAAAAAGCGTTTCTTGAAGCAATATTAGCTTTCGCAACCAATCCTGAAACGCAATTGACTGATGCGATGATTGAAGGTATTGACGATGATATTTAACTAAAAAAACAAACCATTATGACATACGTTTGGGATACTAACATCTTCATAAAATCATTGAGAAATCCTATATTTTTCTCAACTATTACAAGTCAATACGACAGTTTCAATCCTGAGAATAAGCTGTTTATTTCATCTGTAACAATTGGCGAGTTACACGCTTTTTCTTTACGAAATCGTTGGGGCAATCGTCGAATTGCAGAAATGGAGCAAATGATAAATCTTGCAATTCCAATTCATATAACTGATGCTCCATTTCTTATTAAAATGTACGCCGAAATTGACGTTTACAGCCAAAGTCAACATCCTACTTTAAGGTTGCCGACTTCTGCTCGAAAAATGGGTAAAAACGATTTGTGGATTGCCGCCACTACCGCTATTTACGGTGCGACATTACTTTCTACTGACAACGATTTTGAACATTTAGACGGTTTGTTTCTCACTTTTGAGAAAATTACAACCTAAAATGCACCCCCTCAGTAAAAACTACTTTTTCAACCGTCTAACCCGTATATCCGCTTGCTCTTTATGCCCTGCAAAATGCTCTAATTCACACAATCTTGAACAATATTCACCAATCAAAACACTGGCTTCATCGGTCAAAATGCGTTGATACGAGTGCGTTTTGATGAATTTCCCAACCCACAAACCACCTGTATATCGTCCTGCTCGTTTGGTTGGTAAAGTATGATTTGTGCCAATGACTTTATCGCCATAACTGACATTTGTGCGCGCACCTAAGAACAAAGCACCGTAATTGGTCATATTTTTAAAGAAATAATCATCGTCGTCGGTCATCACTTGCACGTGTTCGCTGCAAATACGTTCTGATTCTTGCAGCATTTCTTCTTTGGTATCACACAAGATGATTTCACCGTAATCACGCCATGAAATGCTGGCAATGTCACGGGTTGGTAAGCGTTTCAAAACATTTTCTATTTGTTCGGGCAACTCTGCCGCTATTTTTTTACTATTCGTGATGCACACCGCAGGCGAATTATAGCCATGTTCCGCTTGACCTAACAAATCAACTGCTACCAATTCAGCATCAACGGTATCATCACAAATTACCATTGTTTCCGTTGGTCCTGCCAAAAGGTCAATACCGACACGTCCGAACAATTGGCGTTTGGCTTCTGCCACATACGCATTGCCGGGTCCGACGAGCATATCAACGGCTGTAACAGCATCATTATCAGCATCGGCTGCTGCGCCCAAAGACATGAGCGCAATCGCTTGAATGCCGCCTAACACATAAATCTCATCTGCGCCCGCCATGGCTTGTGCTGCAACGATTGCTGCGGCAGGTTTGCCTTCATAAGGTGGCGCACAAGCGATAACGTGCTTGACACCCGCTACTTTTGCCGTCAAAATACCCATGTGCGCCGATGCCAAAAGCGGATATTTGCCGCCTGGCACATACGCACCAACTCTATTGATGGGTATATTTTTATGTCCTAAAATAACGCCTGGCAAGGTTTCCACCTCCACATCGCGCAAACCCAACATCTGTATTTGAGCAAAACGCTTGATTTGCGTTTGTGCAAATTTGATGTCTCCAATGTCTTGTTCGGTTAAACTGTCAATACAGGCTTGAATTTCATCCGCACTTAATTTGAAAGACTTTGGATTCCATTTATCAAATTTTTCGCTGTATTCTCTTATCGCAGCCCAACCACGCGTTTCTATATCGGCTAAAATAGTCTCTACTGTTTTAGCGACTTGTTGGTCAATATCGCGTTTTTCTTCGGCTGGTTTGCCTGATTTAATATATTGAATCATTTTCTTAATGATGAATGATAAATGATGAACGATAAATGGGAAAATACTGAGGGGGGTATTTATCTTTCATCATTTATCATTGGTTACGCTTTAATTTTTTCAGCTATCCAATCGTACATATTGAATGTCTTCGTGAAATCATCTACTGAACAGTGTGCAGAACCACTTTCACCGACTGGCACTATCTCCATGACGTGTTCACAAGTGAGTGCTTCGTTGACTTTATAAGCATTTTCAACAAAATTCTGACGGTCGTCTCCGCCATGTAATATATAAGTGGGCATACTTATTTTTTCTGCGACACCTTCTAAAGTGAAGTTTTTCAATTTTTCACGCGCTTCGGTCATATTGTTCGCGCCGACAATGTGCTGCACAATTTCAGCTAATGGGTGATTATCAGGACGGTTTTTCCAAATATCGTAGTAAGACCAAACCGCACCGAGTATCATACACACCTTAAAACGGGGTTCAAAAGCAGCGCATCGAGCAGCCATATAACCTCCCATTGACACTGCGCCAACGCCAACTCGTGCCGTATCAACATGGTCTTTCAAATTTTCTATCACCCAATCCAAAACGACAGTACCTGCTACGTCGAAATCGTAACGTGTATGGATGTGATTGAGGCGTAAAGCTGCGCCTTGTCCAGGACCATCAACCGCCATCATAGCAATACAGCGTTCATTAAGATGTTGTGCAATACCAAAATACAGTTCTTCCGCTAAGCTATCCAGACCACCAAACATAATCACCAAAGGCGATATGACTGTCGATGAAAGTCCGTTGCGTCACGCACCGCACGCCATTGAAGATGTCGTCGGTGAATGGGATCGACCGTATACGCGTCAGCAAGCGATCTATCCCCTTGAGTCGTTGCGAACCAGAATGTATTACCCGCCTGTATCGCGGATTGATTCCGCCTATGGAGATCGAAACCTGATGTGCTCGTGCGAACCGCTTAGCCACTTCGCT
>JANLQI010000136.1:0-2339 GCA_031367705.1 Saprospiraceae bacterium
CGTAAGTCGTGCTGAATGTTGCCAATGCAAGGATGGCTAAAAGTGTCTTTTTCATAAAAAATCTTGTTGTTTAGTTTTCTCCGTTTCTTACTTTGCGGAGAGATGATAAAAATGCTTTTGAAAGGCTAAAATTGAGAAAAAATACGGAAAGGGTTTGTAAAAAGAGAAAGAAAATTTCTTTATAATACGGGTGAAAAGAAAAGTGGTCTATACTTCTTTCGTCTCAAAAGTTTGCTTTAACCAATCTAAAAACGCAATTAAAAGCGGTACTTCAAGGCTCATATAACCCAATGTCGGGTAATCACGCAAAGCCAAACCCATCGGCGATTCAGGGTCATTTTGCCAAGCTAACCAAGTTCTAATTTTCGCTTTTTGTAGATGAACAGGTTGAAATCGATTGCGTTCCTGTGCGATAAACCCCCCAGTAATTTGAGTGGCTTCAAGTAAATAAGGATCGTTTGCATCAATAAGTTGTTCAAAAAAGTGTTCAAGATAACCCGCTTGTACATTGTTTGGCATAATCCAAACACCTACTTGTGGTTTGCCTTCTTGTTGCACAATCGTTCCCAAAGGATTGGGTTCAGTTGGTATGTTTTGATAACCATTTTGTCGCAAAATATGACTTACAGAACGCCAAGTATCGAGGACAGGGTTTTCAGTCTCTGAATCGGCATCAACGATAAGTCCAATGCGGTCAAGTTCGCCTGTTTTTAAGGCTAATTTTAAGTCTTTTAAAGCACCTTGTTTACCATTACCAATGCTGACGAGTTCCTTTTCATAACGAACTTTATCTTCATAACCGCTAATTCTAAGACGTTTGGCTAATAGCAAATGCGAAATGACCAGAATATCATTATGCCCCTCCACGATAAGTTTTTGTTTCATAGTTTTTTGTTTATCGGATTTCAATATTGGTTAACAAGGCGGTTTCCATCTCTTCGAGGTCATAATTGATAGCAACGACATCATTATCAGCTTTACGTTGTAGTGTAAAGTAGTTTGACATGGCTTTATACTGAGGGGTCTTTTCAGCGACGTAGTAAAATGTCTGAACTGTGTCTTGGCTGTGGGTTGTGGCAAATACTTGAATGTTCCACTTTTTAGCATATTTGAAAACGGCATCCCATAATTGTTCTTGTACGCTATGGTGTAAACCGACTTCAAATTCATCAATCAATAGTGTTTTTCCTTTTGCACTGACAAGTGCAAGTGCAAGTGTTAAAAGACGATTAGCACCATCACCTAAATTTTTAAGTGGAATAGGTTTGGCATTGGTACTTAAAAGAATTTTTGCTCTCCCTGAATTGACATTTACCCTTTCAATATTAGAATCAATAATTCTTAGGATTTCAACTACGTCTTTTTCTTCGTGCGTTAAGGCTATTTCACGCCAAAATAAATCGTTTAATTCTCCATCTGTATTAATTGAGACAGATGTAAACTTGCTATCAATACTCTCTCGCGCACCCATAACAAAACTTAGACTATCCGATGTCGGTTTTACATCATCTGAGTTCTGCCATTTTTCATAGTTTACGAGAAATTTATGGGGCTTACTGCTAGTTATTTGAATGTTATTGATAGAAATATTTGACTGAGTATCATTGAATAAGCTTTGAAACAAATTTGTACCCTCATCATCACCTCTTGAAATGATGGTAAAACTGATTTCATTATTGGTTTGATAACTATCTTCTGCACTCAACAAAATCCTAATCGCTTCCAACAAAGCCGTTTTCCCCGTATTGTTTTTTCCTGCAATAAGGTTGACTTGCCCCAATTTGTCAATCTTCAAATTGCGGAAAAGACGGTAATTTTGTATGTGTAAATGGTCTAACATGATGCTGTTATTTTAGATTTTATAGACAAAAATAGTAAAAATTACTGAGGGGCTTCGCATTTGATGATTTTACACTTAAAACAAGGTGAAATGTCTCGTTTAAGCGCCATTCTTAACCCGACTTGATGAATAGGATTGTTGTGTTTCACAATTTCAAAACATAACTATAACTGCTGTAAGCACCAAAAACACCCAAGCCATTTGTCACTTGATTGGTAATCACATTCGGTTCAAAAAACGGGTCGCCGGTTGTGGGTTCACTGGTATTTAAAGATAAAAACAAGTTGTAAGTCGGTTTTGAGATATTGAAAATGGTGATTTTATACGTGTCAAATACCACGTTTCTTCTACCGATATAGGTATCTGTATTCAAGTTTTCCAGCACGAAAGTATGTGTCGCGCCTTGAAATTCTCTATCGCTGTAAATGATACTTTTTTTAGGCACAAACAAGGGATTTTCTATGATTTGTTCATCATAAAGGGTGTCTTTACTGTATCG
>JANLQI010000169.1:0-4955 GCA_031367705.1 Saprospiraceae bacterium
GAGTCGTCTTTGAATATGGCTAATTATATTCAAGGCTATAATTATCTGAAAGAGAAAAACTATGCAACCGCATTGACCTATTTCCAGAATACCGTTTCAGGTATTAGGCGCGAATACGATTATATTTCAAACGATTATATCAAAAATCAAGTTTTAGGTGATGCCACTTTGCGCCTCGGCGATTGCTATTTCAAGAGCAACCGTTACGA
Organism: Saprospiraceae bacterium; assembly: GCA_031367705.1. GTDB lineage: Bacteria > Bacteroidota > Bacteroidia > Chitinophagales > Saprospiraceae > JAAFJT01. The sequence continues at coordinate 210 of JANLQI010000169.1, forward strand.
TGATGCGATTCGTTATTATGATGAAGCGATTAACAAAAACTATTCAGGTTTTGTCTATGCCTTGTATCAAAAAGGTGTCATTCAAGGTTTGAAAGGCAGTAATGTTGATAAACTGATTACCTTAGAAAAACTGACGACGAACTATCCAAATTCAGAATTTGCTGCCGCTTCTTTGCTTGAGATCGGCATTACGTATATGAATTTGAATCAATTGGACAAAGCACAACAAGCCTTGACGTTCATCATTACCAATCATAAAGATAAGAATGAGTATGTGGTCAGTGCCTTGTTGCGTTTGGGTTTGATTGCCCAAAACAAAGGCAGTAACGAAGGGGCTATTTCTTACTACAAACAGGTATTCTACAACAATCCTTCGCCAAACGATGCAAAAGCCGCTTTAGAGCGTTTGCAAGACATTTATGTGAATGAATTGAGCCGTCCAGATGATTATTTTGCTTTTTTGCAAACCATCCCAGGCTACAAAGTGGATAATTTAGAGCAAGACAATATCACTTACAAAGCCGCAGAAGTGCAGTACGAAAGTGGTAATTATGATAGAGCAATAGCCAGTTTCACCACTTATTTGAGTCGTTTTACAAATTCGCCTAATACCATCAATGCGTATTATTTTAGAGGTGAATGTTATTCAGCCAAAAAAGATTACGACAATGCATTGATTGATTATGAAGCCGTTGTGCAACGGGGTTCTTCAAAATGGTATGAAAAAGCTGTTGAAAAAGCAACTTTGATTGCTTATAACCACAAGCAAGACTTTAATAAAACCTTTGACCTCGCTGTTAAATGGGATAGAGTCGCGACAACGGAAGATAAACGTTTTGAAGCCGAACTATGGGCTGCCAGAAGTGCTTACAGAAGCAATAGACCCGATGCTGTTATTGAATACGGTTCAAAAGTGGCCAATAATGGACGGGCAACGAAATCACAAATTGCACAGGCGAATTATCATTTGGGCAAAATTGCTTACGACCGCAATCAACTCGACAATGCACAAGGCTTCTTTTTGAAAACTATTGCAGCAGGCGGGACAGATGACCAATCGGCAGAAGCGCGTTATCTCGATGCGATGATTGAATATAAAAAACGCAATCTCGATGTGGCTTTGGGTAAAGCTGACCGCGCATCTATGAACAACCCCTCAGTATTTTGGGCTGCCAAATCTGTTATTCTTCAAGCCGATATTTATGCTGAAAAGAATGACCTCGTGAATGCACGCGCCGCTTTGGAATCCATTATTGAAGGTGTGAAACAGTTTCCAGAAATTGTCGCAGAAGCGCAACAGAAACTCAATAATTTGAAAACGAAAGAAACGGTTAAAAGTCGTATCACAGCACCCAACAATAATTTGTTGGACATGGATAGGGATAATTAGGTAATGGTGAATGGTGAATTTTTTCAACATATCATAGTTCAGGAAGTTATGAAGTTTTATAAACTATCCTACTCATCTTTACCTTTCTAACCTTTTATTGTTTGAGTTATCTCTTTTAGTTATCATCAATAACTTAAAATCAAAAAAACTTATGAGCAAGATAAATAAATATCTCCTCTATATAGCCGTCCTCGTGCCGAGTGCTGTCATCGCACAGCCGGGTGGTAATGTGACTTCGCAATCGCAGGACGTTATCAAAAACTTTGATGCGAAATTGTTGGAAACAGAGCGCATCAATGTAGCACCCGTATTGCCAGCCGTTGATACAACAACTAAAATACAAGCATACAGCGTACCTAACAAGATACTGAATGTGGATTATTCCGCACCTCGTATGCGTCCGATTGCCATCAAGACGGAAAAGCTACCCCCTCAGTATAAAGGCTATGCGAAGGCAGGCTATGGCTTGCCAAACTCACCTTACTTAGAAGGTGCATACCGTTTTGGCGACCCTAAGACGTATTTGGTCGGTTTGAAATTGAAACATCACTCGGCAGACAACAACAGAGCCGTTGAGAATCAAAGTTTTGCAACAACCAATGCCGAAGCCAATGGTACGTTTTATGCGCAAGCTGGTGTCGCTATTGATGCTAAAATTGGTTTTGACAACAACACACGTCAATATTATGGTTATAACCATGATAAATTTAGCTATCAAAAAGTAGATACTCGGCAGCATTTCAATACCATTTCAGCAGGTGCAAAGGCGTATAATTCAGCGCGAACAGTCGCAGATTTTAACTACGGTTTGGGTTTGAATTTCTACAACATGAATGATAATTTCGGCAATAGAGAAACCGACTTCAATATCAAAGCCGAAGCGACTAAGTGGTTCGGTGAAAAGCACCCCCTCAGTATTGTGGTGCGTACAGAGTTCACTACGCTTGCACCAAAGTCGGATAAAACCCAAGACTTGAATAATATCTATTTGAATCCAAGTTTTACCTACAAAGGCGAAGGTTTTAGCGTTCGTGCAGGTGCCAATTTGGTATCCAACAAAGATGTTTTTACACCGCTACCTGATATAGAAGCCTCTGCAAACCTTGCGGGCAATCAACTTCAAGCCTTTGTGGGTTGGAAAGGTGATTTTTTGAAAAACTCGTATAAGAATTTGACAAACTACAATCCGTTTATCAGACCTGATAGTTTTAAAATTTTGAATACCGTTAAGACGGACATCTATGGCGGTGTGAAAGGAGCTATTCCCATTTTTGATTATTCTGCGCAAGTGGGTTGGAGTAACAACCAAAACTTAGCTTTGTTTTTAGCCGATACAGCTGATAGATACCGCCGTTTCAAGGTCGTTTACGATACTGTTAAGATATTTAATATCCGTGGTGCTATCACGATGCACCCCATTAAGAATATGGAATTGGTCGCTACTGTTAGCCAAAACATCTATACTGCCAATACACAAAAAGCGGCGTGGGGTTTGCCCTCAACGGATGTCAATGTCTCTGCCAAATATAATGTCATATCCAAAGGCGACCAAACAGCTGTTGCCAAAGCCTCATTATTTGTGCAAAATGGTGTGCCTTTTAAAAACAGCATCGGCGATATTCAGCGTTTAAGCCCTTTATTTGACATTAATATTGGTGGCGAATTGTGGTTTTCAAAAAACATCGGCGCTTTTGTTGATATCAACAATCTATTGAATCTTAAAAGACAACGTTGGCAAAACTATCCTAATTTAGGTTTGAATATTTTAGGCGGTTTCACGGCTCGCTTTTAATAAGGTGCAAGAGACAAAAAACAAAGGGCAAGTTTCCAAAACGGATTACTTGCCCTTTGCTTTTATGTTTTTTTATTCAAATAAACCCTAATTCCCATTCTAAAAAAATAACTTCGCACTTCGAACAGAAATAGCCCCCTCAGTATTTTGACCATAATAGTTATTTTTGATTGTTACTTAGGAAGGAAAAATATTTCATATTTCATATTTCATATTTCTAAAAATGCTTTATTCCTTATTTGAATGGTTAGATACCCATTACCACATTCCTGGTGCGGGTTTGATGCGTTACGTTTCGTTTCGGGCAGCAGCAGCTATTGTATTATCATTGACGATTGCTTTGGTTTTTGGTCGGTACATTGTGCGCTTTTTGAGCAAATTGCAAATTGGTGAAACGGTACGCGATTTAGGTCTCGAAGGGCAAAAACAAAAACAAGGTACACCAACGATGGGTGGCATTATCATTATTTTAGCCATCATCATTCCGACTTTATTGTTCTGTAAATTGGACAATATCTATGTTTTAATCATGCTTTTAGCCACTTCTTGGATGGGCGTGGTCGGCTTTATGGACGATTATATCAAAGTTTTCAAGAAAAACAAGAAAGGTTTACCTGGTATTTTCAAAGTCGTGGGGCAAGTCTCTTTGGGTCTGATGATTGCGCTCATTATGCTCAAAAGTGATGATATTGTTGTCAGAATGGATAAAAAAACGGCAGAACTCAATAATTACACCATCACAAAAACAGTCTATGCCTCCGACCCCAAACGTGGTGGACAATTGCGCGAAATGGTTTATGTCAAAGCACCTTTGACAAATGTACCTTTCTATAAAAACAATGAATTGGATTATTCTAAGTTCTTGAAACCGCTTATTGGAGAAGAAGCGAGTAGAAGTATGACGACCATTATTTTTATCATCATGGTCATAATCGTCGTCACGGCCGTCTCAAATGGGGCAAACTTGACGGATGGTATTGATGGTTTGGCAGCAGGCACGTCTGCCATTATAGGTGCGACGCTCGCTATATTGGCTTATGCCACAGGTAATGCCATTTTTGCGGATTATCTGAATATTCTGTACATTCCAAACACCTCTGAATTGGTGATTTTTGCCGCCTGTTTTTTTGCCGCCTGTATCGGTTTTGTGTGGTACAACACCTTTCCAGCACAAGTTTTTATGGGCGATACAGGCTCTTTAACCTTGGGCAGTATCATCGCAGTATTCGCCATCTTAATACGTAAAGAGTTGTTAATACCAATTTTATGCGGTATATTCTTCGCAGAGACCCTCTCAGTAATGATTCAAGTCAGTTACTTTAAATACACGAAAAAGCGATACGGTGAAGGTAGGCGTGTTTTCCTCATGTCCCCTTTGCATCACCATTTTCAGAAGAAAGGTATGCCAGAACCTCGATTGGTCACTCGCTTCTGGATTGTGGGTATTTTAATGGCAGTTTTAACAATTATTACGCTGAAAATTCGGTAAAAAGCAAGAGGCAAAGGGCAAAAAGCAAGAGGCAAACTTCCAAAACGGAAAGTTTGCCTCTTGCTTTTTGCCCTT
>JANLQI010000189.1:0-16407 GCA_031367705.1 Saprospiraceae bacterium
CTGATTTTCTTTAATTCCTCAAAGAAAATCAGCGTAAACCAATCGAATCAGCCCAATCAATGGTCTAAAAATCATCCCATTCTTTGGCGCAACACTTCATATAAAATCACACCCGTCGCTACCGATACATTCAACGAGTCAGTTGTACCCATTTGTGGAATAATAAACGTTTCATCGGCACGACGTAGTAAAGCTCTGTTCACACCTTCGCCTTCTGAACCCATTAAAATAGCTGTTGGAAAAGTGAAATCCACGTCAAAAACCTTCATTTTTGCACCTAAATCACTTGCAACAACACGTACTCCTGACTGTGCTAGATAATCTAAAACCGCACTCAATGTTTTTTCACGACACACAGGCAAGCGACTCAAAGCACCCGCAGAGGCTTTCATGGCATCGGCATTCAGCAAAGCACCACCGTTTTGCGGTACAACAATCGCATGAACGCCCATGACTTCTGCCGAGCGTGCTATCGCTCCGAAATTGCGGACATCTGTAACATTATCGAGTAAAATCAAAAGTGGCGTTTCGCCTTTTTCAAAAACAAAAGGTAGAATGTCTTCCAATTTTTGATATTCAATCAAAGGCAAAAAACCCAAAATGCCTTGATGATTACCGCCATTTGCCATTTTTGACATCTTTTCACGCGGCACAATACTGAGGGGTATGTTAAACTCCTTTGACAGTTTGCGGATTTCTATTTCCGCTTCGCCACGTAAGCCTTGCTGCATCATGACTTTCTCAAACGGTTTGCCCGACCGAATCGCATCAGCGACAGGGTGGCGACCATATATCAATATATTTTCTTCTTTCAATTTCGTTGTTGATTATTAGTTATTGATGATTACTGATTTGATGACTCCCCTTTGGGGTCAGGGGCAAAGTCCTTTTTCTCCAAAAGTTTATAACCTCTGGTTGTGTCTCGGAAATTAAAACACCGTTTATTGGCGTTGTTGTATTCAATATTGTCAAAAATAGTAAAAAAATTCTTTTTTCCACTCGTCATCCACATTGTTTCCTTTGGTTCGGTCACGATATAAAGAGAACGCGTCGAATCAGGTGATTGTGTCGCCGAAATGTACAGCGTTTCATAAGCACTGCCCCAATACATCAGCAGCGTTTTTTCGTCTATATCCTCGTTATTTACAAAAAACTTAGTGCCTTCAAAACGACGTGTTTTATCCAAAAGTTGAGTCAAATAATTGAGCCGTTGTGTATAAGGTTTATGTGTATTATAAACGTATAAAACTTTGAAAATCAATATAAAGGCAATAATCCCCAAAGCCCATTTCACATTTTTAATAGTGGGTAAAACATCAAAAACAAAAGGCACGGCAAGCATAACTGCAAGTGATAAATATTGACTTTCAAGATAAAACCAATCTTTGCTATCAAAATATGATGTGGCTATGATAAAGATGAAACCCAATGTGGAAACGACAAAAAAGGTTAATTTAAGAAACGCTTTTTGCCAAATATAAAACCCCGTTATGCCTATTAGAAAAGGTAAAACCAAAGCAAAATCATCAAAACAATGTCCCCAAAACAAGCGTTGACTGTCTCCTGTAAGCAATACGGGAAATGGCTTTTGAATCTGTTCTGACAAGCGTTCAAAAGCCCCTTTGTCATAAAAATTGACACCTGTGATATAAAATTTGGAAAAATTAGCAATCACAAAACTTAATGCAGACCAACCAAGCAGTCCGTAACTAATATTTGGGTTAGTATTTTCCCTCAATTTTGAAAATTTACTGAGGGGGTGCATTTTTTGAATAAAAAAATACGCCCATAAAAAGCCAAAGGAAAAAGTAATCAGTGGATGAAAGTAAACGAGTGTAAAAACAAGTCCTATACTGAGGGGGTAGTCCCACCAACGCATTTTTTGAAATGTGCCTCGATTTAATAACAAAGCAAAATAAACAAACGTGAGGGAAATGCCTTGTATGACTTCGTTTTGCGCCCAATAAAATGTATGAGCCGTCATGAGCATATACCACAGCACAATGCCCAAAGCTAAGGCTTTGATTTTCAATATCTTATCACAAATAAAAAAAGCCAACCAGTGGAATAGGACAAACGCAAGCGAGTAGGACATCAAAACAACCGACAACGGAAAGCCTAATTTAGATGTCAACAAAGGAAAGGATTGAACGAAAGCGGCACCAAATCTGTCAACGACGATGAAAAGACTTTCTTTGTTGATGACATAAAAACTTTGGAAAGCGGCATCCAAAATCATCGTCCGTTCACGCCAAAAAACGAGGGAAAGGACAGCTAAAACCCCAAAGGTAATATGACCAATGCCTGTTATATAGCGGTTGATACTAGATTGCATTGTTTGTATTGTTGTATTGTTAAATTACTGTATTGTTAAGTTGTTGAAAATCAATACAACAATTTAACAATACAGCAATACAACAATTTAAGCGGCTTTCAATCGAACCAATTTTGAATGGCTCAATTTTTCGCGGGCATAAGAACGAGTGATTTCAAATTCTCTTATTTCATGCTTATGAGTAGGCATATCAAACATCAAATCTGTCATAATGGCTTCGCAAATGGAGCGCAAACCACGCGCGCCTAAGTTGTAATCCAAAGCTGTGCGAGCGATGAAATCAATGGCATTAGGTGAAAAAGTGAGTGCCACGCCTTCCAAATCAAATAATTTTTGGTATTGTTTGACCAGTGAATTTTTAGGTTCAACCAAAATGCTTTTCAAAGTCTCTAAATCCAAAGGATTCAAAGCCGTCAAAACGGGCAAACGACCGACCAATTCAGGTATCAAACCAAACGACTTGATGTCTTGCGGAGAGATGTATTGCAACAAGTTTTCACGGTCAATCAAGGCTTTTTGCTCTGCATTGTAGCCGATAACCTGTGTATTAAGTCGTCTTGCAATCACTTTTTCAATGCCATCGAATGCACCCCCACATATAAATAGGATGTTATTCGTATTGACATTGACCAATTTCTGCTCTGGGTGTTTACGTCCACCTTGTGGTGGCACTTGCACGTCTGCGCCTTCGAGCATTTTCAAAAGACCTTGTTGTACGCCTTCGCCTGAAACATCGCGTGTAATGCTTGGATTATCGCCTTTTCGAGCGATTTTATCAATTTCATCCACATAAACAATGCCTCTTTCGGCAGCTTTAACATCAAAATCACAGACTTGAAGTAAGCGAGATAACATACTTTCTACGTCTTCACCCACATAACCTGCTTCTGTAAAAACAGTGGCATCAACAATTGAAAACGGAACATTTAATAGTTTTGCAATTGTACGCGCCATCAATGTTTTACCCGTTCCTGTGCGTCCAACAAAAAGAATGTTTGATTTTTCAATCTCAACATCGCCTTCAACAGGCGGCGGTTGATTGAGCCTTTTGTAGTGGTTATAGACAGCAACAGCGAGCGTTTTTTTAGCCTCGTCTTGACCGATAACATATTGGTCAAGGTAGTTTTTCAACTGCTGTGGCGTTCGGTCAATGGGTTTCCAATCGTCTTTTTTCTTTTTCTTTTTTTTGCTTTCGGGCAAAGCCTGTTCGCCTAATTCCTGCTCAACAATTTCCATTGCTTGAGCTGTACAAGCCTCACAAATATGCGCTTCCGAGCCAGCAATCAGGATGCCGACTTGTTCTTTTGGTCGTCCGCAAAACGAACAGTAAAAACCTTGATTTCTTTTATTCATTGTATAGAAAGGCTATTTTTTTCAAATTGGGCGCAAAAGTACGCATAATTAGTCATTAGTCATTAGGAAATTTGTCATTAATGAAATGACAAATTTCCTAATGACTAATGACCGCTACTTTTTTGCAGCATAATCTACAACTAAATGACAAAATGCCTTGACACCTACTGTAAAACCACTTTCATCAATATAAAAATCGGGTGTGTGGTGTGCCGAGACTTCAGAAGCCGTTTTATCTTTTGCCATACCGCCAAGAAAGAAGAAGAAACCGGGTACTTTCTCTTGGAATTTCGCAAAATCCTCTGCCCCAGTTACTGGAACGGTGACTCGGACATTGTCCACACCTGCCGCATCTTCAAGACTTGGGTACATTTTTTTTGTCAACTCTGGGTTATTATAAGTCACAGGATTGCCCAATTCAATCTCACAAATCGCTTCTGCACCTGCTGATTCAGCAATGTTTTTCACCACTCGTTTGATGTTTTCATGCACTTGTTTTTGAATTTTAGGGTCTAATGCCCGAATCGTACCCACCATTTTAGCTTCTTCTGGAATGATATTGCCGCGAATACCCGCGTGAAAACTGCCAATCGTCACCACCGCTGCCGATTCATTCAGTGGAGTCATACGGCTAACGACCGTTTGAAGTCCCATAATGATTTGTGCGCCTGTTACAATCGGATCAATGCCTTCCCAAGGATAAGCACCGTGCGTTTGTTTGCCTTTGATTGTAATTGTCAAACCATCTGAACTTGCCATCGTTCCCATTGGACGGTATCTGATTTGCCCTGCGGGTGTCTGTGAATTGATATGCAATCCGAAAATTGTTTCCACTTTCGGATTGTCCAAAACACCTTCTTTTACCATCACACCTGCACCGCCTTCCTCACCTTTGGGTGCGCCTTCTTCAGCGGGTTGAAAAATAAAGACGACTGTGCCAGCCAATTCGCTTTTTACTTGCGACAAAACCTCTGCTGTCCCCATGAGAATCGCCATGTGTGTATCATGGCCGCAAGCGTGCATCACACCTGTTTCCATATCATTAAAAGTCGTTCTCACTGTTGATTTAAAAGGCAAATTGCCGCGTTCTGTTACAGGCAAGCCGTCCATATCAGCGCGAAGAGCAACCACAGGGCCTGGTTTGCCCCCCCTCAGTATGCCGACAACTCCGGTCTTTGCAATGCCTGTTTTCACCTCGTCGAACTTCAAATCGCGGAGGAATTTGGCTATTTTTTCAGCTGTTTTAAATTCTCTGTTTGATAACTCTGGGTTTTGGTGAAAATCACGTCGCCAAGCAATGACTTTGGGTTCAATGGCAACGGCTAATTTGTCAAGCTTCGTTTTCAATGCGGCATTTTTATCTGCCTGAGCAAAAAGAGATTGTGTTGAGATTAGGAGCAATACAAACAATACACCTTTGAATGCCGACTTAGAAAGCAAGGTAAAATGGTTTTCCATGTTTTTTAAATTAAGTTTATAAACGATTGATTTTAAATGAAATACAGTTTTTATTTTTTATCTAACAATTCACCTAACAAAGCGACTTTAATGCCAAAATCTTTATTTCCTTTTGAAAACTCTTCTTGTGCGAGCATGTGCAGGCCCCTCAGTATATTTTGAGAAAAAAGCGTTTTTTGAACCCTTGTGTCTTTTTTTACGGCTAAAATGTCTTGTTCGGAAGGCAACTCCGTCAAAGCAGCAATTTCGGCAATATTATTAGCTGTCAAAACCTCACTCTTGCGAATGTTGTTTGGCAGAGAGTCATAACCCCTAACAACAGGTTGCTCAGGTTGTTCTATTTCAAAAAGGGAAGTGCCATTGGCTCTGGTGTACCAAAAACGCCCCATTCTACCGACAGTATCTACTTTACGTGGGTCAATACGATTTTTTTCTAAATCTAAAACATCTTCATTGATGTGCATACGTAGCACACGGCACAAAACTAAAATACCACCGCCTTTTTCGTCACTCAAAGGCAAAATCTGTTCAACCCGACATTCCATCTGAATAGGCGACTCTTTCACTCTGTATGGGCGTATCAAATCCGACGCGATGGGTGTCAACCCTGCTTTTTCAAACTCACTCACGCCTTTTGGATAGTTGACCGCCGTTAAAGACATTTGTCTGACAAAGCTATGACTGACAATATTAATGACACATTCGTTGACGGCTTGAACGTTTGCCAAGGTATCTTTCGTCGTCCCATCTTTGGCCCGAATACTTGTTGCAAAGCCTACAATCGGTGGTTTAGAACTAAAAGCATTAAAAAAACTAAATGGCGCGAGATTGGGTACCCCCTCAGTATCAACGGTACTCACAAAGGCAATTGGGCGGGGAGACACGGCACCAATCATAAATTGATACATATCAAGCGGGGAAGTTGTTTCTGGATCTATTTTCTTCATCATAAACAATCTGTTTTTGCAAAAATAAAATTTTAAAGCCCAATTATACTAAAAAAAGATAACTATCCTGCAACAAAAAGATAAACATATCAGTATGCTAATATTGCCACTCTATAATTTACGTTAAACTTAAATAGAAATATTATTGGTTTTCTTCTAATATTTTTTAATTAACAAAATTTTACTTTTCCCTATTCTTTCATTATAAAAAAAGGATAATTAACACCTTTACAAATTAAACTTTTGTTCTATCAAGCTGTCTCAAAATGTAGAACAATTATTTAATATAAAAACACCACATATTTTCTTTTAAAAATTGCTTTTATCATAAAATGGCATAACTTTGTATCATTATTCCTATTTAAAAACCATTAAACTCCCTACAACATGACTTTTTCACATGACATCTTTCTGCTCGCTTATCTTACTATTTGTTTGGTTCTGATGAATGTTCCATCTAAAAAACTGAATAAAGCGAAGTAATGAAAAACAAAAAGCCCGTACCTAATAGGAACGGGCTTTTGATTTATTGAAACTATTTTATCAACGATTGCTAAGAGGTGGGCATCTCAAATCACCGAAATAGTATAGAAGGCTGACACCAAAAAAAGTAAACATATCATTGCTTTTTGAATCGCCTCGCTGACGACCCAATTGACCTATTTTTTTTCCTTCTGCATCTGGAATAGATGGATCTGACAACGAAACGGCAATTTCACCATGTTGCTTGCGAATTTCATTCATACTCGGATATGTTTTACTCACATCATCCAGATAGTCAGTAAACAATTTACGCGCACTGATTTCCACGTTAATACTCCAAACTTCGGTTAGGGCTATTTTAAAACCACCACCATAAGCCAATGCCATCTGAGTTGTGTAATATTCTTCTCCTCTGAACTGCCCCTCAGTACCCAATGGGCGCAAATCGTACCACGCGCCGTTGTATTTTCCTTGTGGATTGAAATGATAGACGCTCAAGCCGCCCAACAAATAGGGTGTAAACCATTCCGCTTTATCAAAATAATTATAAGGCATAAAGTTGAATTCAAACTGACCCGTTCCGTCCACAATCACAGAGCGAAAATTAAGATTTCGCCGTTGTTCAAAAACATTGGTTGATGTTTTGTCATCAGCACTGATATTGCCATAGTTGCCAGACATTTTAAGACAAAGACGGTCATTGAAATTGAACCTAAATACGGCTCCACCTGCAAAACCAGGACGTTTTAGGTCGAAATTGGTATTTAAATCACCAAAATAATGCGATACACCTGCCCAGCCGCCAATTTCCCAACCGCGTTGAGCATGAGTCGCACTGATTTGGCATACCAAAACGGTTGCAAGTATCAAAAAGATTTTTTTCACTATTTGCTATTTTTGAGTGGAAGATAAAATATGTTCAAACCGATTATGTTCAAAACAAAATTTTTGCGTTAGGAATAGGTGTTTGACAAAGCAAACTTTCCAAAAACCATGCAAAGTTATCTAAAAACGCAAAACCAGTGAAGTTTCTTACAGGAGGGCGCCCCTTTTAACAAATAAAGCGCAAAATGTTTGAGATTAACGTTTTTTACCCTCTACAAAATTAGCCCAATCGCTTAAACGTGTGGCACGTCCACTTTGTGCAAAATTTAAACAATCCAATGTCGAAATACCAAAATATTGTTGAATACGACCAAATACAGTAGCCGCAGCCCTTGAATCTTGTAACACCGCCACAACATCAGACCGTCCACCAAAAATTTCTTTAACGGCTTTGTAAGTGCTGTTTGCTCTTTGGACAACACCGAGCCAATTGTCACGTGTACCGCCATAACGAATACGCATATCGTCATAGAACTTGGCTTCATCATCTGCCAAACCCCAATTATTGTGGTCATTTGCGGTGCGTATATCCGTAAAAACAGGCGATTCGTACTCCTCTTTAATGGAATTTAGTACGCCATCAACTTCTGGTGTCGGTTTGTCAAGGTTTTTAAGTCGCTCCTTAGATATTTGACGGTTTTCATATTCGCCAGAACGAACATCCATGACAGTCGCTTTGTGTTCGCTATCTACTGTTTTGAAAATGCCAAAAACTTGCAATACGATGAGCATACTGGCGATGCCTACTATAAATAGAAGCCAAGGGAAGCTGGCTTTATCTTCTGATGAATATTGTCTTTGAGTTGTCGGCTGACGTTTCATTTTGTTAGTCATTTTAATTTTTTTTTCCTAAAAGTTATGATTATCTCTTGGCTCTTATTACTGAAAAGTTCATTTGGATAGCCCCTCAGTAAAAGACCTTTATTTTGACGGAAAATAGTTAGTGGGTTACATAATTCTCAAAAAATAATCTGATTAAGTCGTTTTTAAGCGCAATTATCCTGTTTACAAAAAAAACTGTTGGTTACTTTTTTTAATACATTTTTCATCTTTTTTATTCTTTATTCATTGCTAAAACACTAATTTTACCATTATAAAAAACTACACAATATGAAAATCATGTATTTCCATCGTTTCTCAAAAATAGCTGCTCTCGTAGCTGTTTTATTACTTTTCAATCAATGTTCTCGCAACCCTGTTACAGGTAAACGAGAATTGTCCTTTATGTCTGAATCTCAAGAATTAGCTATGGGGCAACAATCCGACCCAGCTATTAAAGCCGAATTTGGCGTTTATGCCGACTCCCTTTTGCAACAATACGTTGGCATACAAGGTCGGTCAATGGCAAAAATCTCTCATCGTCCAACTCTGGATTTTCAGTTCAAAGTCATGGACTCCGAAGTGGTCAATGCCTTTGCTGTTCCTGGCGGCTTTGTCTATTTCACACGTGGCATATTAGCCCATTTCAATAACGAAGCGCAATTTATGGGCGTTTTGGGTCATGAAATCGGTCATGTAACGGCTCGGCACGGTGCACAACAACAAACCAAACAAATTTTATTGCAAGGCGGCTTGATTGTCGGCATGATGCCTCTCCTAAATTTGCCGAATATGCCGACGTTGCCAGCCAAGGCCTACAATTGTTGATGCTTAAATACAGCCGTGACCATGAATCTCAATCAGACAAATTAGGCGTTGAATATTCCTCTAAAACAGGTTACGATGCCCGTGAAATGGCAGGTTTTTTCCAAACCATAGGGCGAATCCAAGAAGCCGCGGGTGCTAATATTCCAAGTTTCTTATCCACACACCCCGACCCAGGCGACCGCTATAATAACGTAACAGCTATGGCAGTCGAAACCCAAAAAGCCAATCCGTCAAAAACGTATGAAGTCAATAGAGACGGTTATTTACGGCGCATCGAAGGCTTAGTCTATGGCGAAGACCCCCGTCAAGGTTATGTCGAAAACAATAACTTCTATCATCCAGAACTCAAATTCGAGTTCCCCGTTCCCTTAGATTGGCAAACGCATAATTCACCAATGCAGTTCCAAATGGCTTCAAAAGACCAAAAAGCCTTGATGATTTTGACACTTGCCCCTGAAAAAACGCTTGATGAAGCCGCTAATGCCGTCGTTCAAAAACATAAACTCAAAGTCGTTGACCAACGCAATACAAGCATAAACGGATTGCAAGCCATCGTTCAAGTAGGCGACCAAGTACCTGAAAATGCACAAAATGCACAACAAGCAGCTCAAAATACGACGCGGGTTATGACCACTTTCATTGCTTACAACGGTATGAATTACATCATTCATGGCGTAGCAGGCTTAGCGGATTTTCCACAATACGAACGTTTTTTTAGCAACACCATGAACGGTTTCAGGGTTTTGACTGACTATAATAAAATCAATGTCACGCCTAATCGCATCCGCATTAAAACGGTTTATACCAACGGAACGTTCCTTGACGCTTTGCGGGCTTTCAATATGCCTGAAAAACAACATAAAGAACTCGCTATCCTCAACGGTATGGAATTGACAGACCGTGTGACAAGAGGCATGTTGATAAAAACAATTGGGAAATAAGTACCTCGTTTTACTGAGGGGTGCGTTTAAAACGCCCCCCTCAGTATCAAACAAGTTTTTCCAAAACATAATAAACAGCAGGGCAAAAACTGCTGTTTTTCAAGGTAATGGCTTGTTTTTTCAACAAAACGTCCTCATCTGTATAAGGAAAACGATGACAATCGGACGGACGTGCTTCGTAAATATCACAATAATTGTCCACACCCAGAAACGGACAAGGCTTTGAAGTCACTACAAAATCGCCCTCTTCATCGCGGCGTAAATATTTATCTACAAACGCCGACTCGCTCATTTTCAAGTGTTTCGCAATCCTTTTAATATCAGGTGGCTTGAAACGAGGTGAATAATTTTTGCAACAATTGGCACAAGCCAAACAATCTATTTTTGAAAAAGCTTCATCATGCAGTTTAGGTAATTGCTTCAAAACACGGTTTTTATCTGCCGTTTGTAGGAATTTCTTATAAGTCTTTTGCCGTTCGGCAGATTTTTTTTCCCAATTGTTCAGTATTTCCATAGGGCAAAATTATACATAAAATGAGTAAAAGCCTGAAAATACTGAGGGGGTATAAAATGATGAAAAAAACACCAACCTCACCTTGAAATATTATTGAAAATCAATGTTTTACAAATTCATCACCCCTCATTTATAATTCATCATTATCTTAGCAGCGTAATTTTGACGCACATCGTTTTCACCTACAAATACTTATAGTTATGCGGCTTTTAACATCTCTACTTTTCTCATTATGCTTTTTAAGCAACCTATCGGCTCAAAAAGTGATGAAACTCGATACCCCACGTGACCCTTCACGCATGTCATTCCTCATTGGTTCAGACATTACTTTCCAAACAGACGGTGACGACAAAAAGAATAAAGTTTGGATGACCAAACGCATCGTTGACTTCGATTTAAACCGCCACCAAATCATTTTTGAAGATTGGTCAATCACTATGGAAGACATTATTGCCGTTAGAAAAGGCAATGAGCGACGTGCTGTTCGGACTATTGGTGCAACTTTAATGACTTTTGGCGCGGGTGCCGCCTTCTTTGGTTTGGTCGGAAAACTAACGCCTAAGTGTCCAAATTGCAACGAAGCTATGGTTGTTGGTGCCAGTTCAGGTCTCGTCGGCTGGCTTTTGACCCGTATTTCAGGGTTTAAAACCTTCAAAATTGATGGTAAAAACGGAAACAAGTTGCGTTTACTCGATTTGACTCCTAAACCTGATACTGCACCTGCAAAAGTTTAGGTTTTCGACATCAAAAAGTACCAACGACCACCTCAAACATATCCTCTTTTTTCAAGTATTTTTGGGCTAAATCACGCAATTGCGTAGGCGAAATGGTGCGAATGGTCTCTACAAAACTGTCAAACGAATCTAAGGGAATGTCTTCAATCATAAAAGTACGAATGACATCATTTACCGCAAATGGACCGTCCACCATGCCCAATAGATTGCCCATAAGGTAGTTTCTGACCATCGCCAATTCGTCATCACCAATCAGGTCATTTTGCAAAATAGCCATCTCTTTATACACTTCAACAAGGGCTTTTTCGACAAATTGATTACCGATTTCAGAACTGATATAAAAAAAACTGTCCCGATGTAAAGTGTCACTTGCCGAGCCAATATTGTAAGTAAAACCTTTCTTCTCTCTAATATTCCGCATCAACCGAGAGCCAAAATAGCCGCCAAGTATTGTGTTAAGCACAAAAAAGCCATTATAATCCGCATGTTTACGATTCCCAATACGCCGCCCAATGCGGATAGCCGCTTGCAAAGTATCTGGATTTTGAACCCTTATTTTTTGCGGTTTTAAGCCTTGAATACTGAGGGGGCTACTTTCTTTGACAACAGTTGTTTTGTTTTGACCTAAATATTGATTCAACAACGTCAAAACTGAATCATCAAAATAGCCGCTCAAAAAAATCTTCATATTGTCCGACGTATAATTGTCTTGATGAAATTGCTTCAAATCATCGGTTGTCAAGGCGCGGTAATCGTCGGGCGTTGAGTTATAACCATAAGGTGTGTCTGCACCATACGCCAATTCCGTGATAGTTCTGTAAGCAATAACATCGTTCTTTGTCAATTCAACTGCCAAATTTTGGATATTATTCTCAACAAACGTGTCCAATTCACGTTGAGGAAAGGTCGGCTCTTGAATGATTTCTGCCAAAAGTGGTAGTAATTTCGGAAAATGTTTAGTCATGCAATACAGCGTCACATTACCCGTATCGAGACTGACAGGCATCTTCAAAGTACCCGCCCAAAAGTCCAATTGTTGGGCAATTTCAGCCGAATTAAAACTCGCTGTCCCTTCTCGCAATTGACGTGAAGTCGCTCGTGAAGTCAACCGTTTATGCTCTTCGGGGCGACCTGACAGAATGACAATGTCAATTTTCATTATCTCCTGCGTACCCAATCGCGTTTGATAGACAGGAATGCCGTTGTCGAGCTTTGATACTGAGGGGGCAGGTAAAGTCAATGACGTGACTTCGAAAATCGGGGGCGGTGTTTTCCTAAATAATTGATTAGCTTTCAAAGTCTTATTTTTTAGTTTTAAAACACTACGTAACCATTTTGTCATTCTGAACGCAGTGAAAGAATGACAAAAAAAACATGATATTGTTTACATGCTGCAAAGGTTGAAAATTGTTAGGGTTATTCAGAAAAATATTTCAAAAAACAACCCTTTTAGGCTCAATATTTCAAAAACAGGCTTATTATTGGTTTTCAAAACCTAATTTTTAAAATAAAATGACAAAACGCATCTTTTGGCTCGTCCTCACAGGCTATTTGCTCGTGACCGCTTATTTCGTCAGTTGGACGTATTTTCGGTTTTGCGAACAAGCCGAACAAAGCAGTCTTCTGCGATTAGAAGGCATCGCTAACGCTATTGCCTTGCAAGTTGATGCCGATATTCACACCAAAGTCGCCACGCGTTATAAGTCGAAAGATGCCATATTGTTCAATACGCAAGACACCAATTATGACAAAATCCACTACATTTTAGCTCGAAATGCCGTTGCCAATATGCTCAAAACGCCTGTCTATACGATGGTGTATGACTCTGCAAAAACGCATTTTGAATTTTTAGCGACATCGGCAGATGCGCCTTATTTTAGGCATGAATACCGCACTTTTCAACCCATTTTAAAACAAAAATATACTGAGGGGGGCGTTATTCCGATGTATAAAGACGAATTTGGTATGTGGTTGTCCGCATTCGCACCTGTCCGCGACAAACATGGAGAGCCTGTTGCAATTGTTATGGTTGACGAACAATTCAACCGTTTCATCACTCGGGCAAGGCAAGTCGCACTTCAAAATTTACTTATTTCTATTTTAATCATATTGCCCATTATTTTGATACTCGTTTATTGGTTGCGGCGTATGTTGTTTCATCAAGAACGTATGAAAATAAAATTAGAATATGCTTATCAAGCCAACCTCAAAATAAGCCATCAATTGGAAGAAAGTTATGAAAAACTATCATCTGTTGATAAATTGCGTAAAGAGATGATTGCCAATATTTCACATGACTTGCGCACACCTTTAACCAACCTTTCTGGCTATATCGAAACGCTTTTCTTACGGCGACACGTTATTACGCTGCCTGAACGTGAGCGTTACTTGACGATTGCCCAAAAAGAATCGCAACGCCTAACAAAACTCATTGAAGACCTGTTTGAACTGTCGAAATTAGAATCCAATCAAACCCAACTAAATACTGAACCTTTCCCAATTGCAGAGTTATTACAAGACATTGTTGCCAAATATGAAGTCATTTGCGCTGAAAAAAACATCTTAATTACGACCAATTTTTCAGATAATTTGCCTTGGATTGTTGCCGATATTAAACTGATTGACCGCGTTTTGCAAAACCTATTTGACAATGCCATTCGCTACAATACACCCAATGGAAGCATTGAATTAAGCTTACAAAAGCATGATAATCAATTATTTATAAAAATATCGAACACAGGCGAGACAATACCCCCCTCAGTATTGACGCAGATTTTTGA
The DNA here is from genome assembly GCA_031367705.1 of Saprospiraceae bacterium. Taxonomy (GTDB): domain Bacteria; phylum Bacteroidota; class Bacteroidia; order Chitinophagales; family Saprospiraceae; genus JAAFJT01. Next base: position 14,078 of record JANLQI010000189.1, read on the forward strand.
CCGCTATTTCAAAAATTCAGCGATTGAAGGCAGCACAGGTTTGGGTTTGGCAATTGTTAAAAAAATTGTGGATTTACACGGTAGTGAAATTTTTGTAGAAAGTAATGATGGGCTTACATCATTTTCTTTTTCATTGCCTGTTTACAAATAATAATGACTTTTTTTTTTGAGAAGATAGGCTTTTACAGTATTTTTGTAAAAGGTAAAAATGCTGAATACTTGTCTAAAACTTTAAAAATGGAAATAGTTATATCTAAAAATAATATACCAATACGATTAACAAACGAAAGATGGTTACATATTATAACAGGACATCCCGAAGTTACGGCTTATTACGATGATATATTAGAAACAATTGCTGAACCAGATATTATTTATGAAGGTTCAAAGGGTGATTTAATAGCCGTTAGTCGTGAAATTCAAGGTACAAATAAGCATATTGTAGTCGCCTACAAAGAAACTTCTGAAAATGACGGATTTATAATCACTGCATACATTTCAAAAAAATTAAATTCAATTAGAAAAAGAGAAATAATATGGAAGCCTTAATGACGCAAGAGATAAATCAAATCCTCCCTTATTTTTTGAAACATAAAAATTTGTGGACAAGCTATGATAATGAAGCCGACGTGCTGTATGTCCATTTCAAAAAAAACAATATTGCCGACGATTCAGAAATGACAGACGACGATATTATCATTCGTTATGCCAATGAAGAAATTATTGGTTTAACAATTCTGAATGCGAGTGAACGTATTTTAGTACAATAGTGGCTCTATTTCTTCAAAATCCTAAACTCGACACGCCTATTCATCTGACGTGTTTCCTCAACATCATTAGAAGCCATCGGTTGTTTGTCGCCAAAACCATTTGAGCGCAGGCGGCGAGACGTGATACCGCTTTGAATCAAATAATCCATAACCATAGCCGCACGACGACGGCTTAAAGTGAGGTTGTAATTCGAGTCGCCCACATTGTCCGTATGACCAATAATTTCAATTTCAAGATTGGGATTTTCTCTTAAAATATTGGCTAATTTGTCAAGTTCCACAAAAGAACGGGGTAGTAAATCAGATTTATTACTTTCAAAAAAAATGTCTTTTAGGCGTACTTTTTTGCCAATTTCAAGCCTCACACGCGTCAAATCATCTTCTTTTATAGGCACGGGCATGATAGGCTCTGTTTTTTTAAGGCTTACATCATCAAGGTAATAATAGGCAAAATTGAGGTTAGATACTGAGGGGGGGCTCATAATCGTCGTCTCTTCATCAGCATTGAAATTGCCAATAATCAACCATTCAGATTCTGAATCAGCCGTAAATTTTAAAGTTATTTTAGACCATCCTTTGGGTTTTGGGTCAACAACTTTTGGTGCAAAAACGGTCGGATTGACATTAATCCGCTCTTCTCCAACAATTTTTATGCGTTTATTCGATAAAAACGCACCTAAATTATTAACCCTCAAACCTGCATCAAGGCTGGCAACCCATACTTCAAAAACATAATTTTGCCCAACAACTAACGGCTCTTTTAACTGAATCTGAACATACTCCCGACAATGCGGCTTGCCATTTGAACAACCATAAACCGTTATGCCTGCCATGTTTTGCCCACTGTGCGGTGTCTGTTTGCCAAAACCCTTTTCCGCCCAACTCGACGGCACACGCACACGCGCACCATAAGCATCAGGCGAAGCCGTCGTTGGCGATGTCCAATATTTAAGAACATCATCAAAATCAGAACCTTTGTAATACCAACCAATAGGAAAACCATCAAATTCCTCAAATCCTGGATTGGGAATAAGGTTGTCTTGCCCAATTTCCGATTGAGCAAAAAACAGAATTGAATTAAAAAAAAGGCAGGTGAGTGTAAAAGTTAGACGCATGACTGTTCAAATTTATTGGCTAATTAGGTTTTGTTTCCGTTGAAAATAGTTTGCCAAAATTTCAAATCTTATATATTTCCCAATAATCCACTTAAAATTATAGCATTTAGCATCCATCGAATACAAATAACACAACGAAAAGTCTTGCGTTTTTATGGTGTTTTTAATACTTTTATTTTCACTTTTTTCCCAATCGAGCCACACCTTCCATAGCCTTATCATAATCCGATTTAAACTCTAATGCCTGTTCATAATCCTTTAAAGCGGCAGCCTTGTCACCTTTTTTTTCTGCAACCATTCCTCGATAGTAATAGGCTTTATAAGAAGTTGGCGACTCTTTTATGCACAAATCGAAGTGGAAATGTGCTTTTTCTAAATCATTTTGTTCAAAATACAAATAACCAAGGTTAAAAATAGCCGCTTCGTAGTGTTGGTCGTGCAAAAT
>JANLQI010000217.1:0-6550 GCA_031367705.1 Saprospiraceae bacterium
GTTCCTTACAGGATGACAAAGAAAAAATCAGCGCAAATCAGCGTAATCAGTAAAATCAGCGTTCAAAAAAATCACATCTGTGCCAGCAATTTCGCCTTCATTTGCGTAAATTCCTCTTCGGTTAAAATACCTGCGCCTTTAAGTTCAGAGAGTTTTTTGAGCTTTGCAACGACATCATCTTCTGTGACTTCGACTTTGACTATCGTTTCTTTAGCGACTTCTTTACCTTTTTTAATCTCCTCATCGTATTTACTCCGTGCCATCTTAAAGTCAAAATCTTCTAAAGTACCACCTTTGGCAAAATGACTGGCAACAACTTGACCGAGTGCATAAGTAGAAGCTGCCGATAAAACTGGCATCGTTACTTCACCTACAAATGTACCGACACCCGGAATGAGTTTAATTAAACTCGCACCTAAACGCGCAATACTACTGCCAACAATAGCAGAAATAACATTTTTACCTATCGAATCAATAAATCCGATTCGGTACAAGGAAGACAACTGCCGCAACATATTCAACTGCACAGCACTCACCGCCGCAATATCTGCAACTGGAAAAGGTATAAACGCTGCTGAAGCGGCAAAGCCTACGTGATTCAAAACGATATTATCCGCTTTTTCTCTTTTTTGTTCGTGATCCATTCTATGTGGTTTTTGAATTTGAAAATGAAATTCATCAAATATGACACTTTTCAAAATGTATAACATGATTTTTCTATGTTTAAGTGATGTTGCCAAGGCTCATAATTGTTTAAAAACTAAACGCTACATTATCTTAGACAGTCTTAAAGCCATTTAGGTTCTACAAAAGTTCTCTACAACAATCAAATATAAGAAAAAAAACGACGAAACATGGTCGATAGCGGATAAAACAAAAAATCACTCGACGAAAGACTTCATCGAGTGATTTTTAGCGCACACAATCACAGTAAGGTTTTTAGCCTTACTAAGACCATCTCATTTTGATATTTGACACATATTAATAGTCATCTTCCTCCTCCTCATCATCATTATTCGCACGACGACGGCGGGTAGGCGAGACGTATTCTTCGTCATCGTCATCACCACCGAAAGAGTCATCTTCTTCTTTCAAACCATCAATATCCAAACCATCGAGGTCGAGGTCTTCGCGGGGTGCTTTCACGGCAACCACATCGTCGTCGTCGTCATCCTCATTTTTGAAAACTTTTTTTGATTCCATTACAGTGACACGGACGAGGTAGGCAATGTCTTCTGTATCATAAGGCAATGCCAGCACCTTTTCGCCTTTAGGTGTGGTGTAATTAATTAATTTATGCGAAAAACCATTCGGGTATTCCGCTTTAATCGCCGCAACGATTTCCTTGGGCATTTTATCCCAGTCTTTGACGAGTTTGGGTCTTGAAACTTTATTAGCCATGCTACGAGATTTTTTTTATGTGGAGGCTTTACTTCCAAATTTGAGGCAGAGTGTGATTCTTATTTTAGTTTAATTCGTAATTTAGGGTCAAATTTATGACACCTCTTGAAATTTCAAAAAATGGCATCTACTTTTTTTTATTTTTTTTACAATTAAGTTGAAGTGATTTATTTACAAAACTATATTCAATTGATTATCAAGCATTTATCAAATTCGGCATTTACATAAAAATATTTAGAAACTCGAATTTTTCTCTGGATTAAATTTAAGGTATAATATTACTCAACACCTGTTCAATCATTCGTTCGACTGCTTGCTGAGGTTTTTCACTGAACCGTCCTGTGATTCTGTTTGCTAAAATAGTAGAAATTGAAACAGCCTGATGTCCTAAAAGTCGTGCCATTCCGTAAATACCCGCTGTTTCCATTTCAAAATTGGTTAAAGAACCATTTTTCATTTTAAAACCATTCAACAATTTCACAAGGTTTGGTTCTGTTGCGCCCCCCCTCAGTATTCTGCCTTGTGGCGCATAAAATCCAGGCGAAGTAACGGTTATTCCTTTTGCAAATTGTGGTTTATCAAACAATTCTAATAATTTTTTATCTGCTGAAAAAACATAAGGCATCAAAACCAAGTCCTCACTTTTAGATTCCAAATAGTCTGCCAATTGATCTGCCAAGTCAAATTCTTTTGTTTGTTGAGGAGCATCGTAAAAGTGCATCAAGTTATCAAGACCCACCGCCATCTCTGAAACAACAATCGAATCAACCTCGATAGATTCCTGTATGCTGCCTGAAGTACCAATACGAATAATACTGAGGGATGTTAATTCTTTCTTCGCCTCACGTGTCGTCAAGTCAATATTAACCAACGCATCGAGTTCGGTCATCACAATATCAATATTGTCCGTCCCAATACCCGTCGAAATCACCATAACACGCTGCCCGCGCAACGTACCCACATGCGTCACAAACTCACGGTGTTTGCGTTGTATGTCAATTTTGTCAAAATGCTTACTAACTTCGCCCACTCTTTCAGGGTCACCGACTGTAAAAACGATGGGCGCAACATGCTCTGGCAATAAATTTAAATGATAAATGCTGCCATCGGGATGTAAAATAAGCTCTGAATCGGAATAAACCATGCTTTATCTAAAAGTTTAATTATCAATTATTTATGAAAAATATTTTTCACCTTTCAAGTTGCAATTCTTGTCAACGCATCATCAAAGAAACGGGAGCTGTTGCTGCCGCTTGTACGTTTCAAGATATAAAAACCGAAAACGTCTCTGCCACTGATTTAGATGCTTGGGCGGCGAAGGTAGGTAGTTATGAAGCGTTATTCAGTCGTCGCGCCTTAAAATTTAGAGCCATGGGTTTGCATGAACAAAAACTAACGGAACAAGACTATCGTCGTTTGATATTGGAGGAATACACTTTTTTAAAACGTCCAGTAATTGTAGTCGGTGAAGAAGTATTTGTAGGCAATACAGCAAAAGTGGTTGCAGCTGCAAAAATAGCAATTAATGCATAAGAACGCAAAGACTGACGGTGTTTAGATTTACGAAATTTTTAAAATTTCGTAAATCTAAATTCTGAATAACTAAATTCTATAAATCTTAATGCGCAATCAATTGATAACCATTCAAAAAATCACGTATCAACATACGTTTTCGTCCTTCTAACTGAATATCCAAAAGATAAACAAAACCGTCTGAACAAGCGATTTTCAAATAACTTTTGCCATCTGTAAGCATTTTACCCCCCTCAGTATTTGGTGGGCAAATTTCTTTCGATGTTCTAAAAACCTTTAATTTTAAACCATCTAACATTGTCCATGCTGTCGGATAAGGCGATAAGCCACGAACAAAATTATGCACTTCATTTACAGTCTTTGAAAAATCAATTTGACACGTTTCATTGAAAATTTTAGGGGCATGTGTAGCCGCTTCATTCGGTTGCGGTTGCGACACAACATTCTGATTATCAATAGCTTGTATCGTTTTTAAAAGCGTTTCAGCGCCGAGTAACATCATTTTGTCATGTATTTCACCCACCGTTTCATCTTCACCAATCGGCATTTTTTCTCTAAAAATAACATCACCTGTATCAATTTCATGTTTTAGAAAAAACGTTGTAACACCTGTTTCTTTTTCACCATTTATAACTGCCCAGTTAATCGGCGCAGCACCCCGATATTTTGGCAACAAAGAACCATGCACGTTGATTGTTCCCAAAGGTGGCATCGTCCAAACGATTTCGGGCAACATCCTAAAGGCTACCACGACAAAAAGGTCCGCTTCAAGCCCCCTCAGTATTTCGATAAATTCAGGGTTTTTCAGCTTTTCAGGTTGCAAAACAAGCAAATTATGCGCCACAGCGTATTGTTTTACGGCAGATTGCAACACCTGCTTTCCACCTCGTCCTCCGAGTTTATCGGTAGCGGTAATGACCGAAACAACATCAAAACCATTTTTTATTAAGATATCCAAGGACGCTACCGCAAAATCAGGTGTTCCCATGAAGACAATTTTCATATTCTCAAATTTAGTTGGCGACAAATTCATAGCCATTAAAAGCGCAAATTTAGTCCGAAAATTATACTTTTAGCACGAATTATAAAAACGAATAACGAGTCACCAATAACAAGTAACGAATAACCATGTCAGAACTCAAACGCAGCCTCAACCTTTTTGACTCGACCATGATAGTCATGGGTTCGATGATTGGCAGTGGCATTTTCATTGTGACCGCCAGCGTCGCCAAACAAGTCGGTTCGCCTACATTTATCATGTTAACATGGATTTTAACGGGTATTTTAACCATTATTGCTGCTTTAAGCTATGGCGAATTAGCGGGTATGATGCCCAAAGCGGGTGGTCAATACGTCTATTTACGTGAGTCTTATGGCTCATTAGTCGGCTTTTTGTTTGGTTGGACAACGTTTTTGGTCATTGAAACGGGCTTAATTGCAGCCGTTGCGATTGCTTTTGCCAAATTTGCAGCCGTCCTTTTTCCCATATTCAATGAGCAAAATGTGCTGCTAAAAATAGGAGAATACACGTTTACAATGACCCAAGTTTTGGCTCTGTGTGTCATTGTTTTACTCACTTATATCAATATTCAAGGCATACAATTGGGTAAATGGGTGCAAAATATTTTTACAGTCACTAAAATAGGTGCTTTATTAGGACTCATTTTTCTGGGTTTAATCGTCGGTTATGGCAGCGAGGCTTGGGAAATAAATAGTGAGACTTTAAGTCAACCTTTTAAAGTAACGGCTTCAAACAATTTGGTTTCGAATACCCCCCTCAGTAATTTACCGCTAATATTATCCGCTTTGGGTTTAGCGATGATTGGCCCCATTTTTAGTTCATCCGCTTGGAATACCATCACTTATACGGCAGGAGAAATCAAAAATCCAGAGCGCAATATCCCTTTGAGTTTGTTCCTCGGTACGTTGCTTGTGAGTGTTCTATATTGGTTGGCAAACCTCAGCTATTTGATGCTATTACCTGCTGTTGGTACGCCCGACGGAGTTGATGCATTCTCTCGTGGCATCGCTTTTGCCGCCAATGAACGCGTGGGTACTGCCGCCGCTGAAATGATATTTGGCAATGCGGGTGCTATTATTATGGCTGTTTTCATTATGATTTCTACATTTGGTTGCAATAACGGCATCGTTCTGTCAGGTTCACGTATTTATTATGCAATGGCAAAAGACGGTTTGTTTTTCAAAAAAGCATCGGATTTAAACAGCAAAGGCGTTCCCGCTTATGCCTTAATTGTGCAATGTATTTGGGCTTGTCTGCTTTGTGTTTCGGGTAAATATTCCGATTTATTGAAGTATGTGACCTTTGCCACTTTGCTGTTTTACGTTCTAACAATTGGTGGCATTTTTATATTACGAAAAAAAATGCCTAATGCGGAACGCCCCTATCGTGCCTTCGGCTATCCCATCATTCCCGCTTTATACATCATTATCGCTACAACGATTTGTTTTAATTTATTGATTTTTGAAACACCTATTTCGTTGTTTGCTCTGTCAGTAAAACCAAGTTGGGTCGGGTTAGGCATCGTTCTTTTAGGCATACCTGTTTTTTATGCCCAAAAACAGCATTTGGGAACAAGTCCAAACTCAAAATGAATTTATTTGCTAATTTTAGTTTTTAAAAAAGAAAAAATTCAACAAAAATGGAAAGAAGACACTTTATAAAAAACGCAAGTCTGGCAGTTACAGGCGCATTAGTAGCAACGCCAAATCTCGATTTTGCCAAACGTCACAAATTCGGCATACAACTTTACAGTGTCCGTGACGACATGAAAAAAGACCCCCTCAGTACGCTCAAGGAATTGGCGAAAATAGGCTACAATTATGTCGAAGGTTATGGCTACAACAACCGCAAATGGCAAGGCGCACATGACGCAAGCCAGATGAAAATGTGGCTCGCTGAATCGGGTTTAACGATGCCTTCCGCCCATTTTGTCTTGAAATCAAGTGATTTTGACAAGGCAAAAGGTGATTTTACCGACAATTTTAAGCGAACCGTGGATGATGCTTTAGCAGTCGGCCAAAAATATTTTGTTAGTTCATCTATTGTTAAAGAGGATATGAAAGATTTAGATGCCTTTAAAAACCTGTGTGATGTGATGAACAAAACAGGCGAATTGTTTCATAAAAACGGCTTGAAATTGGGCTACCACAACCATGAATTTGAGTTTGACAAATTAGGCGACGAGTCCATGTTTGATGTAATGTTGAAAAATGTCGAACCTAAAAATCTGACAATCGAGATGGATATGGGTTGGGTCGTTTATGCCAATGAAAACCCTGTGGAATGGTTCAAAAAATATCCTAAACGTTTTGAATTGAGTCACATGAAGGACGGTAATAAGCGTGGTTCAAGCGACAAAAAGCACACCTCTTGCATTATTGGTCAAGGAGATGTTGATTTCAAAGGCATTATGGCAAATAAAAAATTGGCAGGCTTGAAAATGCTTATCGTGGAGATTGAAGACTATGTCGTTTCGCCGTTGGCTGATGCTAAGGTTTGTCTTGATAATTTTAAAAAACTTGTTTAGATTTTTTTTTTGACCACTGATTAGACTGATGCGACTGATTTACGCTGATTTCTGTTTTGTCATTTTGT
>JANLQI010000231.1:0-15466 GCA_031367705.1 Saprospiraceae bacterium
CTTCGGGATAGAGTGTTCAAAATCAGTGAAAACCAGTCGCATCAGTCCAATCAGTGGTCTAAATCTAAATCATAAATCATAGATGAATATCGCCAATTTGCTTGAAAGAGCCTTGAAATTTGAACATTTAACTGCCGAAGAAGGCGTTTTTTTATTTGAAAATGCACCGACAACGGAATTGATGTACGTCGCCAATCGTTTGCGGCAAATACAAGTACCACATAATAAGGTGACTTGGATTATTGACCGTAACTCGAATACGACCAATGTGTGCAATGCAAATTGTAAGTTTTGCAATTTTTATCGCCGCCCCAATCATGCCGAATCGTACATCACGACGATTGATGAATATAAAGTAAAAATTGAAGAAACCTTTAAATTTGGTGGTGAACAACTGCTTTTACAAGGCGGGCATCATCCCGATTTAGGTTTGGCGTTTTACGTTGATTTGTTCAAAAATTTGAAGCAATTATATCCCAATCTCAAACTTCATGCACTCGGACCGCCTGAAATTGCACACATCACAAAGCTAGAGAAATCAACACATTACGACGTTTTGAAGGCTTTAAAAGAAGCTGGTTTGGACTCTTTGCCAGGTGCTGGTGCTGAAATTTTAGATGACCGCGTGCGTCGCCTCATTTCCAAAGGAAAATGTGGTGCAGAGGAATGGCTTGAAGTCATGCGTCAAGCACATAAATTACATTTGACGACATCCGCAACAATGATGTTTGGGCATATCGAAACGAATTTGGAGCGTTTTGAGCATCTTGTAAAAATCAGAGAAGTACAAGCACAAAAGCCAGAAGATGCCAATGGTTTCCTTGCCTTCATTCCTTGGCCCTTTATGGACGAAGATACGTTGTTGAAGAAAATCAAACGCGCGCGTAACACCGTTTCAGGTGACGAATACATACGTATGATTGCCATGAGTCGCATTATGTTACCCAATGTCAAAAATATTCAAGCCTCGTGGTTGACCGTTGGTAAGCAGGTTGCTCAAGTGTGTTTACACGCAGGTGCAAACGATTTTGGCTCGATAATGATAGAGGAAAATGTGGTTTCAGCAGCAGGTGCAGCCTTCCGTTTTACAGCAGATGGGATTCAACAAGCAATAAAAGATGCAGGTTTTGAACCTCAATTGCGCAATCAACAGTACGAATACAGAGAATTACCTAAAAATATCGTTCAACAACAGTTGGATTATGCAACGATGATAGTTGATTAATGGATAATGGATAGTCGATAATGGATAATTTTACTCACATTATCCATTATCAACTATCCATTATCAACTATTCCATTTCTATCAATAGTTGCCCTTTTTCGACGGGTTGTCCTTTGGTGGTGTGAATAGCTTTGACGATGCCGTCTCCTGCGGCTTTGATGACGTTTTCCATTTTCATGGCTTCTAAAATCAAAACGATATCACCTTTTGTCAGCGATTGACCCACTGCAACGGCGACTTCAATAACCAAACCGGGCATAGGTGCTTTTATATCGCCTACTTTTTGCGCTACACCGACTTTCATACCCAATTGGTCAATGAGACGGTCGTACATATCATTGATTTTGGCAGTGTGAATAGAGCCATTTATTTTAAAGGTAAATGTCTTTGTCAAATAATCAACAGACTGAATTTCAGCTTTGTACGATTTTTGATTTTTTAAAATATGAAACACGCCATCGCCATCTACAATAATATCTAACTCAGCAGCAGCTTGCGGTGTTACTTCAAATAGTTTTTCGTTAACGGCTATTTGGAAAGGTTGATTTGTCATATTAAATGATTGAGAAATTAGGATATTTGGTACGGATTTGGCAAATATATAGACTTCTATATGTATTCAAAAAATTAAAGCCTTTGAATTTTCAAAAATCTTTTCATATTCAAGGACATCGTGGGGCACGAGGGTTGCTGCCTGAAAATACGATTGCTTCCTGCTGCAAAGCCGTTGCCTTGGGCGTTGACGGTTTAGAAATTGATGTTGTGGTCTCCAAAGACAATCAACTCATCGTGTCACATGAGCCGTGGATGTCACCCCTTTTTTGTTCGTTGCAAGAAGAAGAAGAAGAAGAAGAAGAAGAAGAAGAACCAGTGGATAGAATTCCAAACGCATTTGTCAATAGAACACCACGCATACAGAAAGGAATTTTACTAAGGCATTTAACCGTTTCTGAAATTCAACAATACGATTGTGGTATTCTCGGCAACCCTTATTTTCCAACACAAGAGCCTATAAAATCTTATAAACCAACATTTTATGAATTGGTTTCTGCCGTTCATACTTTCTGTGAAACTGAAAACTTAAAGAAGCCATTTTGGAATATTGAAGTCAAAAGCCACCCCAATTGGTATGGTCGTTTGGTGTTACCGCCACCTGCTTTTGTGCGTCTTTTGGCAAATGAAATTAAAAAAATCGGTTTAGATAGCCCTTCAACGTCCTATATTTCTTCGTTTGACCCCCATTTTTTGAAAGAAATGAAACGACAGACCCCCTCAGTAAAATTGGCATTTTTGACTGAAAACAGGTATTCTTTCCTTCAAAATATCAGACAATTGGGTTTTTTACCTGCCATTTATAGCCCATATCATCAATTTTTGAGAAAAAAAACGGTTGAGAATGCCCATAAACTTGGCGTAAAAATAGTGACTTGGACGGTCAACGATGTGAAAACGGCTGCGATACTGAGGGGGTGGAAAGTGGATGGTTTGATAACAGATTTTCCAAATTTAATCAATTCGCTTTAAGCCCTAATTTTTCATAAACAAAATCTCTATCTAACTCCAAAACTTCGTTTGGTGGTAAGTCCCCAAGGAGCAAATTGGCAATTTTCACACGTATCAAACGAAGACAAGGATGTTCGATTTTAGCGCACATGCGGCGCACTTGCCTGTATTTTCCTTCAATCAAAATGACTTCAAGCCAAACCATCGGCTTCCATGCTTGCGGCATGGGCGGCGGCACGCGTTCCCAAACATCATTTCCGTTGAAAAAAGGCGTGAGGTCTTCTACCCTATTACACTTACAAGGCAGCGTATTATGGCGTTTTTTTCCAATTTTTATATCTAAACCTGTTTGAAATTGAAGGAGAGCTTCGTCTGTCGGCACGTCTTCAACAAGAGAAAGGTAGGTGCGCTCATGGGCAAATTCGGGGTGAAGTAAGGTATGATTAAGTTTGCGGTCATTGGTCATCAACAATAAACCTTCGCTGTCAATATCAAGTCGTCCGATAGGATAAACGTCTTTTGGGAACTCGAAATTGAGGTCTGCCAACGTCCGTTGCCCTTCGCTTTCCTGTGTAAATTGGCAAAGGACATTGAATGGTTTATTGGCAATAAAATAGCGAAACATCTTATTAATGGATAATTGATAGAGGATAATGGATAATGAAAAATGGATAGTTGATATTACGGAATTATCCATTATCAACTATCCATTATCCATTAATTAAACGTCTGTCGTTTTGCGTTTGCGACGGGTTTTGAACATCTCTACGATTTCTTTTTCTTTCAAGAAATGCCATGGTTCAAAATAAGTTGCAACAAACCGCTTGACCTCTTGATATTCTTTGGCGCGTTTATCAATGAATTTTACGAGACATTTGTGGATATAATCGAGCGAAATATCTCGTACATTTTGATTGAAATGCTCATTTTGAAAGATACCCATATATGCCGAAAAAGTTTTTGAAATCTCAAAATATTGAGGATACTCACGTGTTTTCAAATTCGTAATGACACGTTGAATATAACCAAAAATCAAACGACGTACAGATTCATTGACAGTTGAAAGCCCTTCATGATTGTAATAAAACTGTTTTACAACCTGCATAACATCTTCGCTTTCATAATCTTGTGTATGAATAATATCTGCCATGCGGTAATATTCAGTCAAATCGTCTTGTATTTCACGGTCAATCATCGTTGATGCTTTCATTTCGGCTTTGGCATCTAAGTCAAAAGCCGCTTCTTGCATGTCGTTGATAAAAGATAAATATGTTTCAGAAAATTCAGGAATTTCTACACGTAACTTGTTGAAAATCAACCTAACCGCTTCGGTATCTTGTGGCTCTAAATTGAAGAAATTCATGGTCAAACACATCAATTGAATGTGTTCCGATGTCCCTTGTAGCGCTTCATTTTTAACCGAATCAACGATAAATGACAACAAACTTACGTTGTTCAAACGTTTACCGATACGGTACATCAAGAAGTTTTTAAGTTCTGGATATTCCACTTTCAAAGCTGAAAAGTTGTTCGGGAAATTAGCCGTTAAGAAATTATCCTTATCAAATTGCGCTTGATAACGTTGGAAGCCCAACTCACGTTCGTGCAATTCACGGAATTTATCCAATTTATTGCTTTGCAAATAATAACGCAAACGCTTGTTGACGACATCATTGATAAAGTCGGTAATCCAAATATCGCTTGACAAAGCAAAACCCATTTGCACAGATTGCCCAATCCGTTTTTTGATAAACTCAAAATTTGAAGATTCAAGTATCGCTGTCAAAATTTCTTTAAAGTGATTTTGCGGGCGGACATACTTGAATTGGTCGTTGATTTGCCCCCTCAGTACAGAGAAGCCCAAAATGCGTTGTAGGAACAGACCTTCGAAATAAGGATTCAAAAGAATACGCTCCAACGAAATGAGTTGCAACGGGTCGTTGGCTGCCACTTCTGCATAAATTTTTGCAATGCGTGGCTCATATATATCGCATAAAACTTTGTATTCAGCTTCTTCTTCAGTGTCCAAATACGCAGCATACGCTTCTGAATTTTGAATGCCTTCCGCAATTTCTTGAAGGCGGCTTAGATATTTTTCATTTAAATCGAGCATGATTTTTTGATTTTTAGAATGTGAGTTTTAAAAATTTGGTTACGATTTCTCCCTTAAATTCAATGATTTTCAGGCAAAAAATTAAGGCTTAAAGAATACGAACCTGATGGAACAACAATCGGTTCCATCAGGCTCGTAGTGCAAACTTATATGTCTAAATCAATAGTTGTTAATGGTTTATCGTTTTTTTTATCAAAAAGATTCAAAAGCGACCCCTCAGTAACAATATAAAAATTGATTATTCAGCAGCGTCAGTTGATTCAACTGTTTCTTCAACAACCTCAGTTGGCTCAGCAACAGGTGCTTCAACAACTTTCTTTGCTTTAGGCTTACCAAAAACAGCTTGGTGAAATTCTGCTTTTTTAGCTTGTGTTTTAACAACACTTGCACTGATTGATTTTTCTTTGTTCTCGATGAACTCGTTGTAACTGTCAGCAGCTTGTTCAGTCGTGATAGCCCCTTTGTTAACACCTCTTTGAAGATGTTTGCGGTACATAACGCCTTTGTAACGAAGAATTGCTGTAACGGTATCAGTCGCTTGTGCGCCTTTTTCCAACCAACTGAATGCCGCATCGCGGTCAAGGTCAATAGTTGCAGGAACGGTCATCGGGTTATAAGTACCGATTTTTGCGATGAATTTGCCATCACGTGGTGAACGGCTGTCAGCGATAACGATGTGGTAAAACGGTGCTTTTTTGCGACCGTGTCTTTGCAAACGGATTTTAACTGCCATCTGAAATATTGTGTAATTAGTTAATAAAGACCCGAGTCATTGGCTCAACCAACATCGGGTTATTTCAAAATCGCCGCAAATTTAACCCAATTTATTGAATTAGAAAACTATACTTCAATTATTTATCTTTTAAAACTTATAATCTACTCGCAGCTGAACATTTCGAGAGGCTTCCAACAGTCCCGGACGATACGTATATTCCGTATTTGTCAAATTCGCCCCAATGATGGTTAGTTTAATTTTTGGTGTAAAAAAGTAAGCGGCACGTATATCAAGAGTTGTAAAACCTTTATTATGCGCCCGTCTGAACTCGCCAATGCTTAAAAAAGGTTGTCCGCCTGACCCCAATAGAGGGCGCAAGTCCTGTTCCAAAATGCGGTCAATCGCTTCCATATTACTGGTGTACAAAACAGCGACACCGACGAGGAATTTTTTATGGGCTAATTCTGCATCAAATTTGAGATTGTGCTTGAAACGGTATTTTAAAATATTGTAATTCGCTGATGAATTTAAGCTATCTATTCTTCTATACTCTTTAAATTTTGGGTCAATGTATGTGTAGCCCATCAATACTGAGGGGGTAAAATCGCCGACCTTTCCTTGCCCTTGAACACTTACTTCAAAGCCTTTAATACGAGTGTTTCCGACATTGATGGAATGAAAAGCAAACTCGCCCGCCTTGAATAAAAATTCGCCGTTAGCTTGGAACTCCATCATATTGGTATATTCCGATTGAAAAACTGAGGCATCAGCAAAGCCTTGAAAACCACCAATTTTAAAGCCTTGTTTGACACCAAACTCGCCTGTCCAACCTGTTTCAGAAGTCAATTTAGGATTTGGAAAAATGCGTAAAGCACCTGCTAAAGTGTTGATATACAATTCTGCAATAGTTGGAAAACGGTAGCCCTGCCCCCATGAAGCCCTTAAAAATGTCGCTTGAGCTACTTTATAATTTGCGCCAAGGCGAAAAACAGGCTTGGCTTCTTTGAGCTGTCCACCATTTGGCGCAGCTTCCTTATAGCGTTTGTTGAAAATGATGGTATCTGGCCCATAAATCGTATTGCGTTCATAACGCGCACCAAACGACAAATTGAGCCGATTCAACTTCGCATCGGCTTGTGCATAGGCCGCAAGGTTTAGCGAACTGTAACTGTTGTTGCCGTATAAAGGTGCTTGAACGCTTGTACCGCCACTGACAGCTCCTGCCGTGACGACCAATTTATCGTCAAACATAGGTCTTTGGAACTGATATTCACCATAATACAATTTCGATTGATTAGACTGATTGTTGCCTAATTGGTTGTCAACAGAGTAAAAACGGGTCAAAATCTTATGCCGATTGCCTTTTTTATCAAAATAATTGAGATAAGGGTCAACCCAAAACCGACGGCGAACACCTGAATTGTAGCTACCTTTTGCACCGATATAGGCACTATCCAAATGGTTTGCGAAGTAAAAAAAGTTGTTTGCAGACGATTGATTGAAATTAGCATTGATGCCTACGCTTAGGCGGTCAGTAATACGATAGCGTGTGGCGAAAGAAATACGTCCGTATTTGTCATAAACATCTTTTAAAAAACTACTTGTATTGTTGTAAAATGCCGTTGCAACAACATCTAATTTGTTAAATTTTTGGGCATGAGACACACTAAAACCTGCATCATAAGGCTGTGCATTGCCTTTCCACCATTGCTTTTTAGCGTCTTTTGGCGCAAGATATGCTGTATAATAAGTGGCTAATTTTGTAACGGGTTCAGATTTAGCAAAGCCTGTTCGGATATTGATGATACCATTCATCGCTGACGAGCCATAAAGTGCTGATGCTGCGCCTTTTACAACTTCAATTTGCTCTATATTTTCAACTGGAATGTCTTTCCAATTTGGAAAACCCGCGTCAGCTTGAAGGGCAGGAATATCGTCCACCAAAAGTAATACACGGCTACCCGCACCATAAGACCAACCCGAACCACCGCGAATATTGGCTTGTCCGTCCATGATATTTACCCCTGGAATTTTCTGCAAAACATCATCTACACGCCTTGTATTGACGTTTTCTATGAGTTTTGCCTTCAAAATATCTATCGAAACGGTGACTTCTGACAGTGGTTTTTCAAATTTTCCAGCCGTTACAGTTGTGGTTTGAAGCATATTATTGGCTTCCGAAATTTCAAAATTCAGAATTTGCCCCCCCTCAGTAATGGAGACGTTTTTTGTCAAATTTTCATACCCAATGAAGGAAACTGTCACCTTGAAAGCACCTGTTTGAGCCAATTCGATTTTGTAATTTCCTTGAATATCTGTTATGCTTCCCTGACCATTCAAAACAACAGTCGCACCGACGAGTGGCTCTTGCGTTCTCGCATCACTCACTTTTCCAGTAACGCTGATTTGAGCGGAAAGAAAATTTTGGTAAAGTAAAAAGAAGCAAATTTTTAGTGCTGTTTTTTTCATAGCAAGCGTTTAGATAGTGGTTTTTGAATTTTTTTTTGGTAGCTCACGTTTAAACTCGAGCTACAACTAAGTTTCAAAGATAAAAAAAGCATTTATACTGAGGGGGTAAAATTTCAAACAGGCATAAAAAACAAAAACCCGAAAGTGTTATCTTTCGGGTTTTCGCAATTAACGGAAAACTTATCTAATACCTTTCGAGAATTAGAAATTCAAATTTATAGGAAATTTTCGACATTTTCAAGTGGCAAATCGAAAGCATCCGCGACACCTTTATATACAACCTTTCCGTTGATGATATTTAAACCTAATTTCAAGTCATTACGCTCTTTACACGCTTGTTTCCAACCTTTTTCTGCCAATAGAATGGCATAAGGCAAGGTGGCATTTGTCAAAGCAATTGTTGAGGTATAAGGTACTGCGCCTGGCATATTCGCAACGCAATAATGCACCACATCGTCTATAATAAACGTTGGGTCTTCATGTGTTGTGGGTTTACAAGTCTCGATACAGCCGCCTTGATCAACCGCTACATCCACTAAAACAGTGCCTGGGCGCATCAATTTCAACATATCTCGTGTAATCAAATGCGGTGCTTTTGCACCTGGAATCAAGACAGCCCCAACAATAAGGTCTTGTGTACCAAGTAGTTGTCTGATATTATACTCGCTTGAATAACGGGTAACAACGTTGGCAGGCATCACATCATTAAGGTAGCGCAAACGAGACAAATTTATGTCCATGATAATAACTTGTGCACCCAATCCTGCTGCCATTTTTGCCGCTTGTGCGCCTACAATGCCGCCGCCGAGAATCAATACACGACCTGGTTCAACACCTGGAACACCACCTAATAACACGCCACGTCCTTTGGCAGGTTTTTCTAAATATTTTGCACCTTCTTGAATTGCCATACGTCCCGCCACTTCGCTCATGGGCACTAAAAGTGGCAAAGAACGGTCAGGAGATTCTACTGTTTCATAAGCCAAACAGACTGCACCACTGTTAATCATGGCATGAGTCAATGGTTCATGACTGGCAAAGTGAAAATAAGTGAAAACAAGTTGGTCTTTTTTTATCAAAGAATATTCCTGTTCGATGGGTTCTTTGACTTTCATTATCATCTCTGCGGCTTCAAAAACTTCTGCTGCGGTTGAGAGAATTTGGGCACCTGCCCCTACGTATTCATGGTCAAAAAAACCTGACCCATCACCTGCTTCTGTTTCAATAAAAACAGTATGTCCGCGACGGGTTAACTCCATAGTACCTGCAGGAGTGAGGGCAACGCGGTTTTCACTTGATTTGACTTCCTTTGGAACGCCTATTATCATTATATTGAATTGATTTATGATTAGTTAGAATTAAATATTTTTTGAAGGTGCAAAGCTATGGCTTCTGAAATATATTTTACATTTGCTGTAAATAATAACAAAATTTTTCTATTTATTACGAAATAGTAGAAAAAATTTCTAAAAATCGTTGTTTTGAGCTTTTAAAGAAAAAATCTTTCTATCCACATGATTACATTAGATAAAATTGACAAAATGATATTGTCGTTATTGCAAACCAACGCACATTTAACGATAAAGGAAATCGCTTCGAAAGTGAATATTTCACTAACACCAGTCCATGAACGCATCAAAAAAATGGAAAACGAAGGCATTATTGAAAAATATGTTACCGTTTTGAATAAAAAAAAACTGGGGCAGTCGCTCATCGTTTATTGCAATATTTCGCTTTTCAAACAATCTGCTGACGATTTTAGCGTTTTCAATGAGACTATCAATCAATTGCCAGAGGTTGTTGAAAGCAGTGTCGTTTCTGGGTCTTTTGATTATATTTTAAAAATCATCGTGCCTGATATGGATGCTTATTATCTTTTTCATCAGCAAAAACTTGCCAGTATTCAATGTGTTTCGCACATCAACAGTTTTTTTGTTATGAATGAAGTCAAATACACGACCGCTATACCACTACCTTAATATTATTTTTTCAATTTTGAAATAGGGCAGTAAAATTTGGCAGTTTTATTGATAGTGATAAAAAGAACAAATCCATATCAAAACTTTTCAAAAAGCTATTCTATACTGAGGGGGTGAATATTGGTTCAAAATATCCTTTTCCCACGGTTTCTTCAACGACCATTTGTCAATGTTTTTTTACAAAATATTTGTAAAGAGGAAATAAACTTTTCAACAAGCCGTTAATTTGATATTCGATTTTGATGTGAAATAGAGCAAAAAAGTATCTTTGCGCTTCTAAAAATTTAAAACCGTTTTAACCTGCAATTCAGAGCAATGAAAAAACTGTTCAAGCTAAGTTTAATGTTGATGTTGGGTGCAAGCTTTGTACTCTCGACATCCTGTAAGAAAAAAGAACGCTCATCCACAACTGGTTGGGCTTACAACGACCCTAAATGGGGCGGATTTGAAAAATTACCTTATAAAGGTCAAGCAACGGGGCCTAATCTCGTTCTGATTGAAGGTGGTACTTTCGCCATGGGTTTGACGGAACAAGACGTTACTTTTGAGTGGAACAACGTAGCACGCCGCGTAACCGTTTCTTCATTTTATATGGACGAAACGGAAGTAGCCAATACGGATTACCGCGAATATTTGTACTGGCTTGACCGCGTTTTCAGCGGTTCTTATCCTGAAATCTACCAAAAGGCATTGCCCGATACACTCGTTTGGCGCGAGGAATTATCATACAATGAGCCTTTTGTTGAAAGTTATCTGCGCCACCCTGCTTACAACGAATATCCAGTTGTCGGCGTCAATTGGCTTCAAGCCAACGAATATTGCAAGTGGCGTACTGACCGTGTGAATGAGATGATATTGATTGAAAAAGGCATCATCAAACCACAATTGGAACAAAAAGATGCCAATAACTTCAATACTGAAGCTTATTTAGCAGGTCAATATGAAGTTATTCCCCGCAATCAATTGCGCGACTACAGTGCCGCTGGCAAAGGGAAAGGCAAACGTCAAGTCAAATTTGAAGACGGCATCCTTCTTCCCGCTTATCGTTTACCAACTGAGGCAGAGTGGGAATACGCTGCTTTGGGTTTGAAGGGCAATATGGCATCGTCAAAAGATGAACGTATCACTGACCGCCGCATTTATGGTTGGAATGGCAATACCGTTCGTTACCAACGCCATGACCGCAATCAAGGTGATATGTTAGCCAACTTCAAACGCAGTGGTGGTGACTACATGGGTATGGCTGGCAACTTAAATGACCATTCAGCTCGTCCTGGTCCTGTCCGTGCATTCTGGCCAAACGATTATGGTCTTTACAATATGGCAGGTAATGTCAACGAATGGACAATGGATGTTTATCGTCCAACGACAAGTTTGGCTTTGCGTGATGCCGATAACCAAGACCTCGACCCATTCCGTGGTAACTCTTTCAAACGCAAAGTGTTGAACGAAGAAGGCAAACCTGTAAAAGATGATACAACAGGTCGCCTAAAATACCGCGACGAACAAGACGATGAGGTGGCTAATCGAGAGAACTACAAACGTTCTAAATTGTATGACTATATGGACGGTGACTCGACTTCTAAATATTTCGAGAACCAACCGATGTATGATTATGGAAAGAAAACACTTATCAGCGACAAAGCACGCGTTATCAAAGGTGGTTCTTGGGCTGACCGTGCTTTCTGGTTGTCTCCTGGTTCACGTCGCTTCAAAGACGAGGACAAATCGGACAGTAAAATCGGTTTCCGTTGTGCTATGATACGTACAGGTTCTCCTGCTGGTAATAATGACAATGGCGGCAATATGTTTAAAGCCCGAAAGAAGAAAGAGAAACGAAAGTATTAGCGTTCATTCTTCTCTCTTAAATAACAAAAAAAGCTGTTTCGATGCACTCGAAACAGCTTTTTTTGTTTGGTTTTTGATTTTATCCAATACCTAATTCTACTTTGGTACTTGATATTAAGCACGTTCACGTTTCGGAAACTTCAAAAGTTTCCGAAACGTTTGCCGCTAATACCCCCTCAGTATAAAGCCTAATTCTAGAGACTTTCAACTAAAAAACGTTAAAGTGACTAATAAACCAATCCCTAATAACCAATAACCAATCCCTAAAAAGGTAAGCCAATCGCAAAATTCGGATTGACGTTACGCTTCCATGAATATTCACTGACTGGAATCCAATTATTCCCATTCGTTTCATAAGGTTCACGCAATTTGAAACCAAAATCTAAACGAATAATCGCATAAGTCACATCAAGGCGAAAACCAATACCCGAACTGATAGCAATTTGGTCAAACCAAAACTTATCAATATTACCATTGGGTAGTTTGTCGTCTTTTTTAATATTCCAAATATTACCTGCATCGAAAAGAATCGCTGAATTAAATCGCCAAAACAGTGGAAAGCGAAACTCTGAATTAAATTCCAATTTCAAATCACCCGCTTGGAAAGGAAATGCTTTCGTTGATGCACTGTCTAACGTAAAATCATGATAACCGCCTGGTCCAATATCTCTGATAATCCAGCCACGAATACTGTTTGGTCCTCCCACATAAAACTGGCGAGAATATGGTACAGGCTCATTATCCAAACTTTTAGCAATACCCATAGCAAGTCTTGCTGCAAAAAGCCGTTTTGCAGTCACTTGACGGTTATAACGCAATTCGACATCGGCACGAAGAAACTTTGAAAAGGGCAATGAGTCCGTCAATTTATAAACATTCCCTTTGTTAAATAGCTTTTCTAAGAGTAAAACCTCTGAACCAGATTGTTCTATATTAGAAAAGAATTGGAAACGTTCCCCAAAAGAATTGACCTTTCCATTTCGTTCATAAGACAGTGAACGCGCCACTAAACCCGTCATTAACTGAGGGGTCAAACTTCGTTTAAGGCGTTCATCTGCAATATTATCAAAACTCGCCGTCCGACGGGTGAGTTGCAATTCCACACCTGTGGGGCTGATGACAAACTTTTCTGCTCCATTTTTACGCTTTAAAACATAGCGCGTACCCAAATTAAACTGTTGAATGCGATACAAATCCAAACTCAATCGGTCGCTAAAAATATAACTCAATGTCAGTTCTGAACTGGCATTTTCTTTTAAATCCTTATAAAAATCCGATTTTACTATACCTATTTTGTTGAAAAGTTGCCATGAATTTGTTAAATTAATAAATTTTGGAATAGAAAGCGTATTGTCAAATCGAATATCAAAAGACAAACCATTGACCGCTTCTTTACTAAATGACAGAGAACGATCCAGACCTGCCGAAAAACGAGAATTAAATCGTTCTGCACCGCCAAAAAGGTTTTTATGATTAAAACCCAAATCCGTTGCGATACCAATACGCCCTAAACGGCTGCCGCTATTCGACACATTAATATTAGAATAGTTGACTTCAACACCCGCATCAAAACCCATTTTTTTAGAAGGGGTCAAAAATATTTTGTAAGAAATAGCCGTTGGGTCGTCTTTGTCAACATCAGGTTTGATATTGACGAATTTATAAACGCCCAAATTGGTCAGTTGTCGAATCGTTTTATCGTTCAATTCTTTACTATATAACTCGCCTTGTTTCAAAGGAATAGCATTACTGAGGGGGGTGATTTTCAAATCAAAAACACCATCATAAGTACTAAACTTCTTTCTATCTGCAACGATGGTATCGAAAGAGGTTGCTTCACCACGTCTGGCATCAAAATTGGGGAAAACAGTTATTTCTCCCGTCGTATATTTTTGGTGAGTCGGTCGGTCATTGGGGGTTTGAACGGTTAAAGTGATATTGACGAGCCTTTCATTTTTGCTATTGAAACGCAAAAAAGTGGTGTCGGCTTCCAATTGAGTGATATAGTTAGGCGTAAATCGCGCATAGCCAAAATTATTTAAAACCGTTGTAATCCGTTGTTTCGCTTGGTCAAACAGTCTTAAATCAAGCGGTTGCCCTTTCGTCAAAACCGTTTTATCGCGTGTATCATTCAACAGATACAAAATAGCCGTATCATTGCTGGCAAATTTTAAGGAATCAATGACATATAAAGTACCTGGGTCAACTGTATAGGTGATTGTCGCTAAACCCTTATCCTTATTTTTAAAATCATGATCGGCATGGACAGAAGGGTAATTATAACCAATATTTTTTAGATATTGCTCCATGTTTTTAACCGTTGCATCACGAGATGTCTGTTTATAAATAGTCGGTTCGCTTGCAAAACTTTTATAAAGCCAACGCCTAAACTTATTCGGATTGGGGTCTTGCTGTTGTTTATACCAAAACCATGCGCCTGATTTCGATTTACCGAATAAAATTTCGGGTAAATCTTTTTGTTTATATAAGGTCGTTAAATCCGTTTGTAGGCTGGTTTTTAAACGACGACTGGAGATATTTTTAAGATTTATTTTATTTGAACCAACGATATATTGGTCTTTCTCTAAAAATTTATCAACATTGCACGACGAAAGCAACAGTAAAATCAATCCAATACTGAGGGGTATAAAAATGGTTCTCTTATTCTGATTAATAAGCCATAATAGCATTATAGACTTGGGCAATCTACTTCTTAATGTTAAAATATTTTCAATAAAATTCAAGTTCATCTGTTGTTTTTCAGTACAATGAAAAATTACTTTAATCAGTTTCAATCCGTGGTATATGTTGTTATCTAAAATAAAACACAAATACATCGTGTCGCTTAAAACAGCTAAGATGCGACAAAAGTACGGCGTTTTCATCGTCGAAGGTGAGAAAATGGCACAAGAAGTTTTGATGCACAAAAATATCGAAATCGAAACGATATGTGCTGTTGAAACGTGGATTCAGAGCAATGGGTTTACTCTAAAACCTTTTTCTGATAAAATAATAACTGTTTCAGAAACAGAATTGAAACAAATATCAAACCTCACGACACCGAATAAAGTCCTGATAATTGCCAAAATACTGACCCCTCAGTATAACGATGATTTGATACAGAAATCTTTTTCGATTTATCTGGATGGCATACAAGACCCTGGCAATATGGGTACTATCATGCGCATAGCCGATTGGTTTTCAATACCTTATATATTTTGTTCAAAAACCTGTGTAGATGTGTGGCAACCCAAAGTCGTTCAATCAAGCATGGGTGCTTTTTTACGTATCCAAACGATAGAGATGGATTTTAATGAGGTCAAAAATCGATTTCCAAACCTGCCTACTTTTGCCGCAATACTGAGGGGGGATAATGTTTTTGAAAATAACAAATTTCCAAAACAGGGCATGATCATCATCGGCAATGAAGGCAGCGGCATTTCAGAAGACATCGTCGAACAAGCTGATTATAAAATTACAATTCCTGGTGGAGGCGGTGCGGAATCACTCAATGCGGCTGTTTCGATGGGTATTATTGCCGCTACATTAATACATAAAAGGGATTGAGGTATAGTAAACAGAAATTTGATTGGTTTTATATTTTTTTGCAAAAA
>JANLQI010000255.1:0-14789 GCA_031367705.1 Saprospiraceae bacterium
CAAAAAAAAGAAAATCATGAAGATAGAACTATGGGTCATCGGCAAAACCGCCTTTAAATACCTCGACGAAGGCATAGCCGTTTATGAAAAAAGGTTAAAACACTACGTCAACTTCGATTTAGTCGTCCTTCCTGATGTCAAAAATCCCCCAAACAGTACAGAAGCCCTAAAAGCCAAAGAAGGCGAGTTGATTTTGAATAAACTACAAAAAGATGATTTATTGATACTGTTAGATGAAAACGGCAAACACCTAACATCCATAGATTTTTCAAAATTCATCGAAAATCAACAGATAAACGCCACAAAACGCATCATTTTCCAGATTGGTGGCGCATATGGCTTTTCAGAAGCCGTTTATGCGAGAGCGAATCAAAAAATGTCGTTGTCCAAAATGACATTTTCACATCAAATGATTCGCTTGTTTTTTGTGGAGCAATTGTATCGGGCTTTTACCATTTTGAAGGGCGAAAAGTATCATAATGAGTGATTTTTTTTGACCACTGATTGGACTGATGCGACTGATTTTCGCTGATTTTCTCTGATTTTCTTTTTTGTCATTCTGTAAGAAACTAACAGAAAATCAGCGAAAATCAGTCGCATCAGTCCAATCAGTGGTCAAAAAATCAAACTGTAATCATATCAAGGACACCACCAACAAAATCCGCTGTCGTCGCCTCCACAGACATCCCCTCCCTATCGCCCCGTTCCAAAGCCCGAATGTATGCCGAACCGATAATCGCCCCTTGTGCATGTTGACAAGCAATATCAAAAGTCGTTTTGTCAGAAATACCAAAACCAATGAGACGGGGGTTTTTCAATTTCATCTTTTCGATGCGTTTGAAATAATCAATTTGAGCATCAGAAATACCTGCATTGCCGCCTGTTATGGCATAACTCGAAACGATATAGACAAAACCTGTTGTCAAAGCATCAATTTTGCGAATACGTTGTGCATCTGTTTGTGGTGTTATCAAAAAGGACATTTTCAGATTCAAATCTGCCAACAACTTTTGGTAATCTTTTTCATAAACGTGCAAAGGCATATCCGGCAAAATCAAGCCATCTACACCTGATTCCACGCATTTTTTAAAGAAATCGGCTTCGCCAAAACGCATAACTTGATTGAAATAACCCATCAAAATCAAAGGCACTTGCGTTTTTTGACGCACTGATTTGATTTGGTCAAAGAGTAAATTGAGGTGCATACCATTCTCCAATGCCTTTGTGCCGCTTTGTTGAATCGTCGGCCCATCGGCAAGCGGGTCAGAATACGGCATACCGATTTCGATGAGGTCAACGCCCGCTTCGGCGAGTGCCAAAATGACCCCCTCAGTATCATCACGTTTTGGAAAACCCGCGGTAAAATAAACGTTGAGAATATTGTGCTTTTTGTCTTTGAATAACTGCGTTAAACGATTCATCTTATTTAATGGTGAATTGTGAATAATTTAATGGTGAATTTTAGGCGGGCAAAGTTAACTTTAATGTGTTAAGTTTTATACTCCCCTTCTTTGTAAGGAGTCCAATCCATCCGACTATTCATCTTCTTAATGTAGGCTCTAAATGTGTCGCTGTCCACATAACCTGTATTACGGGGCGTGCGAACAAATTTTATTTTGCCCGTCAAATCAGGCTTATCGGTTTGGACATAGTGCTGAAATTCTCTTGCTTTTTCTGGATTTAACTCTTTGGATTTCAAATAGTTAGCCAGCAATTTTATCTTTTCAGTTAATAAAGTGTAAGCTGCTGAATTGGTCTCTAAAAAGCCAACTGCAAAGAGATTGTCGTGTTGTCGGTTATAGGTCGAAAGGTACAATTTCGGACGATTGTCCGCCCATTCAAAATATTGTTTGGCAAAAGGAATATCAAAATTGTAGCCTGTGGCGGTGATAATTTCATCAATTTCTTCACGGCTACCATCTTTGAAAACGACCTCTTTACCTTCCAAATAGTCCACATCGGGCTTCACTGTCAACTTGCCATGACCGAGGTGATTGAAAATATCGGAGTTTAAAATAGGGTGAGATTCTAAAATTTTATGGTCAGGTTTAGGCAAGCCAAATTTTGTTTGGTCTCCCACAACCAAACGCAGCAGTTTTTGCAAAACCCATTGCTCCATTTTCAAAGGCAGTTTGGGACCTTCATCTGCAAAAACATCGGTCGGTTTGCCAAAAACATACTTTGGAATGATGTAATAGCCACGCCTTACGCTCAAAAATGCCTTTTCAGCATACGTCGCTGCTTCGCATGCAATGTCCACACCTGAATTGCCTCCGCCCATGACAAGCACCTTTTTACCGACAAATTCTGTTGATTTTTTAAACGTTCTGCCATGCCGTATTTTACCTTCAAATGCCCCCCTCAGTATTGGCGCATTTTCCGTCCATAAAGTCCCGTTTGCACAAATAACACCAGCGTAATGTCGTTTATCCCCATCAGCCGTTGTGACCAACCAATCTGACTTATCAATTTTCTCAACCTGAATGACTTTTTTATTAAATGCAATGGATTCATACAAACCGTAATGGTGTGCAAAAGATTGAATATACGTCAAAACTTGTTGATAACTTGGGTAATCTGGCAATTCATCGGGCATAGGAAAGTCTGGAAAGCCCGATTTTGTGCGCGAAGAGATAAAATGCGCCGCTTCATAAATGGGCGTGCCCTTATTCGTAATATCCCATAAACCACCGACATCGCTGTGCTTTTCAAGGATTTCAAAGGAAATATCCGCGTATTTAAAAGCGCGTGCCGTCATCAAACCACAGGGGCCTGCACCAATAATACAATATTTTGGTTTCATTCAATGGCTGTTTTTAAGATATTCAGAACAAGTCACAAATTCGCCTTTTGTACTGATAAAAGCCAAAAAATCTTCAAACTTTTTTACCAATTTTTCACTGTCCACACCTTTGACATACATCGGCAAATCAAAACGGCTTAAATCTGCAAATTCCCACGGGTGGATATAAAAAACGAGTAAACCATTGTGTATCACTCGATTAAACAATATTTTATTAATCCATAATGGCAAATTTTTAAACGATAACCAAAACAAAGGCACTCTAAAAATAGGCGTAACAGAACTTGGAAAAATATGCACAGAACCATTGTGAAAAGGCGTTTTGGGAGCAGTCAACTTGTTGTAACGCCCAGGCAGCCAAGTCGGATTCAAGGAAGCATCGTAGTCATAACCCGTTTCTTTCAATACGGCAAAATCAACTGGACGCAAACGTGGCATCCTAAAACCGCGTATCTTTTGACCACTGATTTTTTCTAAAACGATTTTTGAAGACGCATAATCCGCAGCGTCAAAACTGCTGTGATTTAAGGCATGAGACGCAATTTCATGTTTTTGCGCTATTTTTTTGACCCCCTCAGTATTTGCCTTTGCGTAAGCACCCGTCGTAAAAAAAGTCGCTTTTGCTTGGTATTTATCCAAAATAGGGAGTAAACGCGCTAAGCCTTCATTCGTAATAGCTATTTTTGTTGACCAATCGAGCGACTGATTGTACTCCTCTGGAATATCAAATTCTTCTAAATCAACGGTAATGAGTAAAGGTATTCTAATCACAGAAAAAAAGTATTTGCGTATTTTTGAATGTAGATATACAAAATTTTAAAGTTTTTGCAAATCTACACTAATGAATCCATCTTATTTAAAAAGAAGATATATAAAACTCAAAACCTCTTTTGCTAAAACCTTTACACGGAAGTTTTTGAAATGCAAACTGGGACGGCAATTGGCTTGTAATGTATTAATTGCCAGACTATTACGTTCAGAAGATTTGACAAATTCTGTATCAAAAAGAAAACCATTTATGGTTGTGGTCAAAAAAATGTGTTTCCCGATTGTATTAAACGCTTTAAAACCCGCTTGTGTATCAGTTGCTTTTAAACCTAACAGGTTGCGATTGAAAAAGCGTTGTGTTTTAGTCAATTGTTGCCTTAAAATGGGCAAATGAGTGAGATACTCGCTGCCCCTATCGGCTAAAACAACATCAGAATATTGGAGCTTAGGTAGGGCTTGCAAGAGCAAATCCGTTCCGAAAGGGAAATCCCAATCGCAGTGCATAAATATTTCTGCCTCATCTTCTACTTGTTGCAAACCATGACGAATCGCATAGCCTTTGCCTTGATTTTCGGCATAGCTATGAAAAAAAACGGAATGGTTATACCCCTCAGTATTAAACTGATTTTTATTTGGAAAAATGGCTTCACGTGAAGAACCGTCGTTGACAAAATGGAAAGCCCACCGATATTTAGTTTCAACCTTTGCAAGGTGCTGACAATAAATCAAGGACTGTTTCCACCAACCTTGTGGCGGGTTGTAAACAGGTAGCACAACAGCCACGATGGGTGTCTTTACAGGTGAAAGATGCTTGATATTATCCTGCTTCACATTTTTGTTTAAAGTCTTATTGGTTAGTAACGTGTTCATTATAAGCATTTTATATTTGATTCATAAATTTTTTAATAAAAAAATATCCTTCATCTACTATCATCCACAACATTGGTAAAAAAGCAAATACTGGACGCAAATGATATGTATTGTCCCATTTTTTCAAAAAAGGAAAAGACAAATCAGAAGAAACGACAGCCACCCAATAGAAACATAGGATGAAAAATGCCGTCATTAACTTATTAGCCGTTCCATGTTGTTTATGATAAAAAAACCATATCAAAAGCCCTGTCGAAGCCATGAGATAAGTCGGTGACTCGGCTGCCCGATTGAAAACCACGACCCATAGCAGCAGAAACGACAAAAAATAAGCACGTCTTTCAGATGTTAAAATACCTCGTCGTAGCCACAACATCAACCAATAACTCACCAGCATCAAGACACCAAAACCCATGACAAAAGGTTCAATCGCTTTCGAAAAACCCAGCGTCTGTGTCATAAAACCGACCAAAGAAAAAGGTTCTGAAATCACATCACCCCTCAGTAAATCAAGCCAATCGGTGTAATATTTTAACAATTCAGAAGGACTAACGAACAATAAAGGCGTAAGCGAAATCAAAAAAGTAAACACAATACCTTGGATAATACTGCGCCCAGATTTTGGATACAAAACAGCAAGCAAACCTGTAATCGCACCAAACCCTTTGATACAAAAGTTATATACAGTCATTAACACTGCTTTCGTGGGTTCTTGTCGTTCAAAAAAAATAAAAGTTGCCATCATACCTGTCGCAATCAAGACATTGGTTTGCGCATGAAGGATGTTTTTTGAGAGTTCGAAAACAGACAATAGCATCAGCCAAACAACCCAACGCTTGTCTAAACCAATATGTGTTATTGCCCATAAAAAAGCGATTGTTGAACCAAAAAGCCAAATAAATAAGTCAATTGGTGTAGGAAGTAGTGCTATTGGCGCAAACAATACGGCGAATACAGGGTGGTATAGAAATAAATCATAGTATTGATTTGGATACACTGTATACAGTGATTGATGCTGCGATAAATGCGTATATGAAAATTTAAAAATAGAAAAATTATTGTTGGTGCGCTGTCTCAAAACACCCAACTGCAACCAAGTTAAGCAAGTCATACTTAGGTGCAAGAACCACAATATTTTTATATGTGTATCCGAAGAGCCGCACTGTTGCCACAGGCGACGAAAATAAGTGTTTAGTGACATTTAATAAAAGGCTTCACGTTCAGAAAAACAATTTTGTTTTTGCTTGCTCTGTTAATTAATGTTAAAGCATCAGCAAAGTTATCATTAGAATGTAGTTTGTTGCAATTTTTCGAAAAATTATATCATTTATTTTCAATAAAAATGTGCCGTTGGACAATTCCATGTTGCGTTTCATCGAAAACAATGGCTGCTTTTTTTTCAGAAAAAAAATACAATATTTGTTTTAATTTTGAATAATATCTTGATTGTATATCGATTACACATTATTAAGATGTCTGCCTAAAAAATTTCCATTCATCAACCAGCATCCAAAACATTGGTAACAATGAAAAAACGGGTCGTAAATAATATGTATTATCCCATTCTCTCAAAAAAGAAAATGCCAAATCGGAGCATAGAAAACCCGACCAATAGAAGCAAACAACGAAAAAGGCAGTCATCAACTTAGTTGCTGTTCCGTATTGTTTATGATAAAAATACCAAATTAAAAGCCCTGTCGAAGCCATCAAATAAGTCGGTGACTCGGCTGCTCGATTGAAAACGACGACCCATAGGAGCAGAAATGCCATAAAATAAGCCCGTCTTTCTGTTGTCAAGTCAGCTCTGCGTAGCCACAACATAAGCCAATAACTCATGAGTATCAAAACACCAAAACCCATCACATAAGGCTCTATAGTTTTTGGAAAACCGACCGTATGCGTTAAGAAACCTACCAAACAAAAAGATTCGAAAATGACATCCCCCCTCAGTAAATCTAGCCAATCGGTGTAATGTTTCAATAGTTCAGAAGGCGAAACGAAGAACAAAGGTGAAAGTGAAAGTAAAAGAGTAAAGCCAATTCCTTGAACAATGCTACGTCCCGTTTTAGGGTATAAAACAGCCATTATGCCTGTAATTGCACCAAAACCCTTGATGCAAAAGTTTAAAACTGTCGTCAGAACCGCTTTTGTCGTGTCTTGTCGTTCAAAAAAAATAAAAGTATATATCATGCCAGTTGTAATAAGAATATTGGTTTGGACATGAATCACATTTCTTGAAAGTTCAAAAACAGATAGCAGCATCAACCATACGACCCAACGTTTATCTAAACCGATGTGTGTAATTGCCCATAAAAAAGCGATTGTTGAACCAAAAAGCCAAAAAAACAAGTCAATTGGTCTTGGGAGAAAGGAAAAAGGCGCAAATAAAACTGCAAATACGGGGTGATATTGAAACAAATCAAAATACTCGTTAGGATAAGGCGTATAAAGGGGTTGATGATGTTTTAAGTGAAAGAAAGCGTTTTTAAATATAGCAAAATTATTGTGGACTCGCTCTCGCAAAACCCCTAATTGCAGCCACGTTAAGCAAGTCATGCTTAAATGCAAAAACCACAACAGTTTAATTTGTACATCAGATGAGCCGCGCTGTTGCCACAGGCGACGGAAGAATAGGTTTAGGGACATTTAATAAAAAGGCTTCACGTTATGAATACACTCTCTGAACCAACGATTCAAAATAATAGCAAAGGTATTATTCGTAATAGTATTACAACCTTTTTTAAAATTTTTAACACATTTTCTCTTAAAAAAATGTCGTTGCGGTGTGAGACGTAACGTTTCATCGAAAATACTGAGGGGGGGCGATTTTCTTTAAATCTCTCAAAAGTTCTTTTTACTTTTGATTAAAACTTCGTTTTTAAGACCTAATAAAAGTATTTAAAACAATAAAAATGACCAAAACAGTACCTTTTATTTTTCTAATGAGCATCTTTATCAGTTGCAGCCCTCAATTTAAACCCTTGTTTAATGGAACAAACCTCAATGGTTGGTATGCCTACACTGCCACTGAAAAAAAACACGAAAATGCACAAGACATTTATCCTATTTCAGATAATATGGTTCGTTTTTATGGTGAAAAAGTAGGTTATTTGATGACCAATAAGTCCTACAAAAATTTTGAATTGACCGTTGATTATCGGTGGAATATTGAAAAACAATACCACCGAAACGAAAACAAAAAAAACAGTGGCGTGATGTATAATATCCCAACTTCCACTCCCGATACTTTATGGCCCAGAGGCATACAATTTCAAGTAAAAGAAGGCGCAACAGGCGATTTTGTTTTGTTAGATAGCGTGACAATTAATGTCAAAGGTGTTAGAAATGTCGCTGGAAAAAGCGTTACGGTTGGACGTTTAAAAGACAATGAAAAACCATTTGGCGAATGGAATACCTTATTGATTCAATCCAAAAATGGGCATTGTTCGCAATTTCTCAATGGTCAATTGGTAAATGAAGGAACAGAGGCGACTTCCAAAGAAGGCCGGATTTTGTTACAATACGAAGGGTCGCCTATTGATTTTAAAAATATAAAAATCAAGAAGTTTTAATAAATAGTGACGGAGCAGATGGATAAGTCAGGCGATGATTTTAAATCATCGCCTGACTATGTACTTTTCCACTTAAAACTTTAACAATCAACTACTTGCACATGAAAATCGGACTAATCATATTTCTCTTTTTTGCTGTTCAAACAACAGGGCAAACGGTTGATGAGTTGACAGAATCGTTGACAAAAGGTATAGAAAACGATTCGTTAAAAGTGGTGAATATTTATGATTGGGTGACAAAAAACATAGTTTATGACAATCGCTTTATTAGGAACAGAGTGGAAGGAGATACAACCTTGCTGCAAGAGCCATATAATGTTGTCGCTCGAAAAAAAGCCGTATGTAGTGGTTATTCAAAACTCATCAAAACGATGTGCCGTCAAGTTGGTATTGAATCTGAAATTGTTTATGGTTGGACAAAGGATTTTAGAGGTGCATTTGACCAACAAGAACACGCTTGGAATGTGGTTAAAATCAAGAAAGAATGGTATCTTTTAGATGCGACTTGGGGCGCAAGTGGTGCAGATGCAGTTAAAAAATATTTCTTAACAGACCCCTCAGTATTTCTTGAAAATCACTACCCACACGACCCAATGTGGCAATTAACAGACAATCCCATTGGTTTTGATTGTTTTTCAAAACGAAAACAGTGTGTTGATGATAAAAAAATCGGTTTTAGCTATCGAGATACCATTGAGGCTTGGTCAAAAAAAGATTCTTTATCAAAAATGTTTGATTTTGGACAACGGGCTTTGCGGTATTTTCCCAATGATGTAGAGGCGATTCGAGACATGGCAAATGCACACAGCGGAGAGGCGTTGATTGCTTACAATTTCTATTTTAATATAAGGCAAGCTGTCCTATCGAAAAATGAAGCTGTTAGTCGTAAAGATGCTTTAGCTTTAATTGATAAAGCCGAAGCTCATTTATTGCAAGCACAGGAACTTTACGAAAGATTGACGACATTTGCCCGCAAAGGTCAACTAACCGACGCTCATTTCAATAGAGATTTGATGGCGGAGAATTTACGACGCTTGGCAGAGGAGCGAAAAACGGTGGCTCAAATTTTTAAAAAATAAAAAAAAGAGGTAGCGCAACAAGCACCACCTCCAGCCCTAACCAAATAAAACCAAATTATAAATTTATCTTTTTAGAAAGTATCTATCAAATTAAAATTGGGATTATAATTTATTGGTTTTTAGTTGAAGACGTATCTTCAAATTTTTGTAGTAACCTTGAATTTCAAACTATCCTTTGTGTTTCTACCACACAAAGTTGAAGGTATTATCTGAGTATTCAAAATCAAGAGCATTTATGTCTCCGTTTTGGTGGCAATTTTAGTGTAAAAATCAAGGCTTTTAAAAAATCACACTTTCCCATACTGGAATTTAAAACCGTATATTTTTATATTTAAATAATAAATTTCATAACTTTAATAAATTTCAAAATATAATTCTGTTTCAAAAAATCATAGTCGCACCAAACGCAATCAGCTATATTTTTTTCAAAAATGACGCTTACATCGTCTAAAATTCAAACTAAGTACCTTTATGAAGAAACAAAATCAGATTCACGCTTTTCTCTTTTCAGTCATTTTCTGCATATTTACCCCCCTCAGTATAACGTCTGTTTTGGGGCAAAACTCGGCAAATAACAGTGACGAAGATGCTCTTTTTATTCGTAAAATTTACGACAATGCGCTCACACAAACCAGCACTTATCCTTGGCTTTACGATATGTGTACCAAAATTGGCAGCCGTTTAAGTGGCTCTGAGGGTGCCGCAAAAGCCGTTCAATACACCAAACAAATGATGGATACGTCTGGCTTTACGACACGTTTACAGGCGTGTATGGTACCGCATTGGGTACGTGGCGAAGCCGAACAGGTGGTGATGAATACGAAAAATGGTAAAGTCACTTTGCGGTCATTGTCCATAGGTAACTCCGTTGGCACGGGTAAAAAAGGTGTCGAAGCCGAAGTCATTGAGGTTAAAAGTCTTGATGAAGTAGATAAATTGGGCGACAAAGTAAAAGGTAAAATCGTTTTTTACAATCGTGCAATGGATAGGACACGCATCCAAACTTTTGAGGCTTATGGTGGTGCTGGCGACCAACGTCATGCAGGTGCTTCTCGTGCGGCTAAATATGGCGCATTGGCAGTCCTTGTGCGCTCTCTTTCAACTGAATTGGACGACCGTCCACATACAGGCGCTTTGAATTATGATAACAAATATCCAAAAATTCCAGCTATTTGCATTTCGACAAATGATGCGGAAAAACTGTCTAAAACCCTTGTTTCTCAACCTTCTATGAAAATTTTTATGCGTAATAAGTGTGAAATGCTGCCCGATGTCGAAAGCCACAATGTCATTGGTGAAATCAAAGGTTCAGAGTTTCCAAACGAAGTCATCGTCATAGGCGGTCACCTCGATTCGTGGGACCCTGCACAAGGCGCACACGACGATGGCGCGGGCTGTATGCAAAGCATGGGTGTTTTAGATATTTTGAAAAAATCGGGTTATAAACCTAAGCGCACCATTCGTTGCGTCTTGTTTATGAATGAAGAAAATGGCTTGCGTGGCGGCACTAAATATGCTGAAATAGCAAGGGACAATACGTCTGAGAGGCATATTTTAGCCCTCGAATCCGATTCAGGCGGCTTCTCTCCGCGTGGTATTTCCTTCGATGCAGACCCCTCAGTATTTATCGAAAAATTCAAAAAAGTCAGCTCTTGGGAGGGTTTGTTGAAACCTTATGGCTTGGAATTGACAAAAGGCGGTGCAGGTGCGGATATTGGTCCATTGAAATCGCAAAAATTGTTACTCGGTGGTTTGCGACCAGATTCACAACGTTATTTTGATTTTCATCATACGGCTTTTGATAAAATCGAGTATGTCAATCGTCGGGAGTTGGAATTGGGGGCTGCGGCTTTGAGTTCATTGGTCTATTTGGTGGACAAATATGGGATGTAGTCGTAAAGTAACACGGCAGCTGCGCTGCGTGCTGTACTTTTTTACGGCACGCAGCACAGCTGCGAGTTACGTTACTTTTTGAACCCAATCTCATTTGGTGTGTTTACTTTACAACTTTAAATATTAATAGAAAAAAAAGACAATGAAAAATACCGCAGATATTCAAGTCATACTCAATGACAAAACACAAAGCCCTGAATTACAAGCCATTGCACAAAAAGTCCACAAAGGAGAACGGATTACTGAGGGGGATGCTTTGACGCTTTTTGAAAAAGCCGATTTGAGTTTTGTTGGCGCATTAGCCAATTTCGTAAGAGAAAAAAAGCATGGTGACAAGACTTTTTTCAATCGCAATTTCCACATCGAACCGACTAATTTGTGTATTTATACGTGCAAATTCTGCTCGTATTCACGCCTTATCAAGCAACGTGGCGCAGACTCTTGGGAATATACGATGGACGACATGATGAATATCATCTACAAATATGATGGTCAGCCTGTGACCGAAGTACATATCGTTGGAGGTGTTTTACCGCAATATGATTTGCCGTTTTACCTTGAATTTTTCAAAAAAATAAAGGCACATCGCCCTGAAATGCACGTCAAAGCCTTAACGCCTGTTGAATATCACTACATTTTTAAGAAAGCAAAAGTGAGTTATACTGAGGGGATGCGTTTGGTGAAAGAAGCGGGTTGCGATTCATTGCCTGGTGGTGGCGCAGAGATTTTTCATCCCGACATCCGTAAAATCATCTCACACGATAAATGTACAGGTGAACAATGGCTTGAAATGCACGAAATTTGGCACAACTTAGGGATGCGTTCCAATGCGACGATGTTGTATGGTCATATTGAAAAATACGAGCATCGGGTGCATCACATGAACGAATTGCGCAAATTACAAGACAAAACGCGCGGTTTTCAGACATTTATTCCTTTGAAATTTAGAAATCAAGACAATGAAATGTCGCATATTACGGAAAGTACGACGGTTGAAGATTTGAAAAACTATGCTGTTAGCCGTATTTTTTTAGACAATTTTGACCATATCAAGGCTTATTGGCCCATGATTGGTCGTCCGACTGCTCAAATTGCCTTGTCTTTTGGCGTTGATGATTTGGACGGAACGATTGACGACACGACAAAAATTTACTCTATGGCTGGTTCAGAAGAGCAAAACCCTGCCCTATCTACAAAGGATTTGGTGAATATGATTCGCCGCGTCGGTCGCAAGCCAATTGAGCGCGACACCTTATATAATGTGGTAACAGATTTTGAAAATGTGGAATTTGCAGAAGATAAAGAGTTTCGGGGGTATTTGGCGTTACCTGTTTTGAATTAGTTTTTATTGAAAAACAAAAGAGGCTGTCTCAAAAGATAAGAACTAATTTTTTTCGCCAAATATTATTTTATAGAACGTCATTTAAGTTCGGGGAACTTTTGAAGTTCCCCGAACGTGATGTCCGAATCGAAATAATATTCTGAGTAGAAAAATACGCCTGACCTTTTGAGACAGCCACTTTTGTTTTACAAGAGCATATAACTGAATTATTTATGACTAAAATTCGCCTTCCTTTTTTCTACAAAAGCAGAAGCACCTTCCTTGAAATCATCTGATTTAGAACATTTTCCAAACTCAACGACCTCTCTAAAAAAGCCTGCATCGCCACCTGGGTCGAAGAAAGCATTAACTGATTCGATGACTTTTGCAATTGCAAAAGGTGCTTTTGTTGCTATTTTTGTAATGATTTCCTTAGCTTTTGCCACTGTTTGACCTTCTTCGACAACATGATTGACTAAGCCGATGCGGTACCCCTCAGTAGCATCAATCATATCAGCTGTCATCATCAGTTCTAAGGCTCTGCCTTTGCCGACGAGTTGCACCAAACGTTGTGTGCCGCCATAACCTGGAATAATGCCGAGGTTGACTTCGGGTTGTCCAAACTTCGCATTAGGCGAAGCGATGCGGATATGACAAGCCATTGCCAATTCACAGCCACCGCCGAGTGCAAATCCATTGACTGCTGCTATAACGGGTTTGTGAAAACGCTCGATATTTTGGAAAATATCTTGTCCGCTTTGAGCCATTTGCTCGCCTTTGCCTCCTAAATTCAGAAATTCAGAAATATCTGCACCCGCCACAAATGCCTTTGGTCCAGCACCTGTGATGATAACACCTTTTAAATCTGAAGTTTGCTTGAAATCGCTTTCAAAAAAGCTTTTAAGCTCAGCCATTGTTTGTTGATTCAAAGCGTTGAGCGCCTTTTCGCGGCTAATTGTTAGTATTATAATACCGCCGTCATTTTCGACGACTACATTTTGATAATCCATTTTTATTTAGTTGATAGATGATAGTTGATAATGGATAGTGGATAGTGGATAGTTATTATCCATTATCATCTATCCACTATCAACTAATTAAAAGTCTTTTCCGTAGTTTTCGTAGCCAATACGTGCCAAATGCTCGTATTTTCGGGTTACTTCATTAGCCAATTCCTGTTTGTACGCAACAACCTTATCTTGCATAATTTTATCACTGCTGCCTAATATTTGGGCAGCTAAAATGGCTGCATTTTTGGCAGCATTGAGGGCAACCGTTGCGACAGGCACACCATTTGGCATTTGCAAAATAGAGAGAATAGAATCCCAACCGTCTATGGAATTAGAAGCTTTTATAGGCACGCCAATGACAGGAAGGGGTGTTAAAGAAGCCACCATTCCTGGCAAATGTGCTGCACCACCCGCACCTGCGATGATGACTTTTACACCTCGTGTATGCGCTTCTTTTGCAAAACTCACCATCCTATCAGGCGTGCGATGCGCTGAAATAAAGGTAATTTCAAAGGGAATGCCGAAACTGGCGAGCAATTCGGCTGCTTGTTTCATGATGGGCAAATCTGAATCTGAACCCATGATGACGCTAACGTGGACAACTTTCATATTTCTTTAGTTGATAATGGATAGTTGATAGTTGATAATGGATAATGGATAATGGATAATTCTAATCATTATCCATTATCAACTATCCATTATCCATTATTAACTAAAATCTATTTTTTTATAAACAAACGATACAATGATATACCAATCAAAATGCAACCGACCACAATCATACTGTAATCCCATGTACTGCGCTCTGGTTGTTGCAGTTTAGAATAGATGATGATAGCGGCTATTGCTATATAAACATACTCCATGTATTTCTTATTCATACGTTTTTTTTTAAGCGATGATTCGCAATTCGTTCTTTAAATTTAAGGCTATTTCTACTGCTTTTTCGACGTTTTTGTTTAGAATTGTCAGATGACCCATTTTGCGAAATGGCTTCGTGATGTGCTTACCGTAAAGGTGAATATGCACCCCCTCAGTATTGAGGGCATTTTCAAACCCATCAACGACCGCCTCACCTGTAAAATCTTCTGCACCGACTAAATTGAGCAAAACCGAAGGTTTACGAATCGCTGTTGAACCCAAAGGCAAATTCAAAATAGCCCGTAAATGTTGCTCAAATTGTGAAGTTTCAGTGGCTTCTATGGTATGATGTCCTGAATTATGCGGACGCGGAGCGACTTCATTGATGAGTAACTGACCATCTTTTGTGAGAAACAATTCAACAGCTAAAAGACCGCACATTTTGAATTTCTTTATCAATTGCTTCGCTAAATTCTGCGCTGCCCGTTCTATGCTTTTAGGTATGACAGATGGACACAATTGATAATCTAAGAGGTTCGCTTTCGGGTCAAACACCATTTCTACTGAGGGGTATGCCACGACTTGCCCCGCTTCATTTCGAGCAACAATGAC
>JANLQI010000294.1:0-5841 GCA_031367705.1 Saprospiraceae bacterium
TTTTTGATAAAAAAGCCTTGTTTTCCTTGTGGAAAGTTGAAACAGCAGACCAATTGCCATATTGCCAAATCAATTGTTCAAGTGCTTTTTGTTCATCACGATGTATGATTTTATAAAAAGTATCGGG
The DNA here is from genome assembly GCA_031367705.1 of Saprospiraceae bacterium. GTDB lineage: Bacteria > Bacteroidota > Bacteroidia > Chitinophagales > Saprospiraceae > JAAFJT01. Next base: position 128 of record JANLQI010000294.1, read on the forward strand.
GAAAGCGGCGGGTAAGATAGAAAAATAAAAGGCGGGTTTGTCCAATCCTAAGCTGTGCGCTGTTTCGTTATAAAGTGCTTCCGAAATTTGATTTGTTGAATTGGATTCTGCACTATTTCGCAATTTATCACTCACGGCATCGCCAGTTGCACAGCGACTTAGGCTGAAAATTACGACTGAGATGAATAACCATGTCGGTATCGTTAAGGCGAGACGTTTTATAATGTATTGAAACATAAGGATTTATGCGCTTGATATTTTGCTTTTTGCAAATAATTACGCTAATATCGTATTTTAAACTAAAACACCCCCTCAGTATTTTACCTAAAAATTGCTACTTCCTTGTACTTTTGCATTTTAAATCAAAAAAGAAGAATGGGCTGGAAGTCAACTTTAATAAAACCTTTTGCCAAACACATCGCGCGACGCATCGCGGAATTATCGAAAACAGGCGTTGAAGCACAAGAAAACGTTTTTAACAATCTTATACTGAGGGGGGTAAAAACCGCTTTTGGACGTGACCATGATTTTGAGAATATCCGTACTTATGAAGACTTCAAAGCACGTGTGCCGATACGTGATTATGAGGATTTGAAAGACTATATAGAACGTGTCAAACACGGTGAATCCGATGTGTTGTGGACGGGTAAACCCGCTTATTTTGCCAAAACGAGTGGTACAACTTCGGGAGTCAAATACATACCCATTTCAAAAGATTCTATACCCAACCACTTCGGTTCTGCCCGTAATGCTTTGTTCAATTATTATGCTGAAACAGGCAAAGGCGCATGGCTCGATGGTAAGGTTATTTTTCTTTCGGGTAGCCCTGAATTGGAGGAAGTGAATGGCATAAAGACTGGGCGTTTGTCGGGTATTTCCAATCACATGATTCCTAATTGGTTGAAAGGCAATCAGTTACCATCTTATAAAACAAATTGCATAGATGAATGGGAGGACAAAGTTGATGCGATTGTAAAGGAAACGGTTGGGCAGAATATGACCCTTATTTCAGGTATTCCGCCTTGGGTTCAAATGTATTATGAGCGACTTTTAGAGCACACTGGTAAAAAAACGGTGGCTGAAATTTTCCCAAATTATTCTGTTTTTGTCTATGGCGGTGTCAATTTTGAACCTTACAGAGCGAAGTTGGAGGAACTTGTCGGCAAACGTTTAGACGGTGTTGAGACCTATCCTGCGTCGGAAGGTTTTATCGCTTTTCAAGACTCACAAACTGAGCGTGGTTTGTGGTTGAATGTGGATTCTGGTATCTTTTTCGAGTTCGTGCCAGTGAATGAATATGGCAATGAAAATGCGACACGATTGAGTTTGCGAGATGTCGAATTGGGTGTGAATTATGCACTTATCATTAATAATAATGCTGGACTTTGGGGTTACAGCATTGGCGATACGGTTGAATTTGTTTCTAAAAATCCTTACCGCATTGTCGTAACAGGGCGCATCAAGCATTTTATTTCGGCTTTTGGCGAACATGTTATAGGTAAAGAAGTAGAAGAAGCCTTACTTTTAGTCGCTAATACTGAGGGGGTGCGAATTGTCGAATTTCACGTTGCGCCACAAGTTATGCCGACTGATGGCGGTTTGGCGTATCACGAATGGTTCATTGAATTTGATAATTTGCCTTCAAATATGCTTGAATTTGAGCAAAAAGTGGATAAAGCGATGACCGAACAAAACATTTATTATGATGATTTGATAACAGGTAATATCCTCAGGCAACTTGTTATTCGCCCTTTGAAACGCGATGCTTTTAGAGATTACATGAAATCGGAAGGCAAATTGGGCGGACAAAATAAAGTGCCACGTTTGGGAAACGATAGAAAAATAGCGTTGGAATTAGAAAAATATATAGCCAATAAATAGGCTGTTTTTAATTTGAAATAAGTGTTTTTTGAAAAAAAATAAAAATTATGGCTTTTGACATATTCATTACTTTGTTATTAGTAGCATTGAACGGTTTTTTTGTGGCTGCAGAATTTGCTATCGTAAAAGTGCGTGCTTCGAGAATAGAGATGAAAGCAAAGACTGGAAGTGGTGCAGCTATACTTTCGTCGCATATAATTGCCCATTTAGATGCGTATTTGGCTGCTACTCAATTAGGTATAACGCTGGCAAGTTTGGGTTTGGGTTGGGTAGGTGAGCCTGTTGTTTCCAAAATTATTTTGGGCATCATGGAGGGTTTTGGCTTGACACCTGACCCTGTGTTGGCGCATCAAATTGCTTTGCCAACGGCATTTGCCATCATTACAGTCCTACATATTGTATTTGGAGAATTAGCACCGAAATCCATAGCGATTCAACGTCCCGAAGCAACGACTTTGTGGGTCGCCTATCCGTTGAATGTTTTTTATTGGGTTTTTAGACCTTTCATTTGGATTTTGAATGGTATCGCAGGTTTCATATTGAAAATATTTGGCATTCATGCGATTCATGGTTCGGAAGCACACAGTGCCGACGAACTGAAACTTCTGGTGCAACAAACGAGCGAAAATGTAAATGAGAAAACAACAGATTTTGATATTATCAAAAATGCTTTTGATTTTTCGGGACGAACCGCGCGGCAAATAATGATTCCACGAACTCGTATGGTGACGATTGATATCAATAAATTTAAAGATGAAGACCTCGAAAAATATTTTGATGAAGGTTTTTCTCGCATACCTTGTTATGAAGACGAAATTGACAATATCAGAGGTGTTGTTTATATAAAAGACATGATGCACATGCTTCAAAAGAAAGGGACTATTGTCATTTCGGAGTTGATTCGTCCGATGGTGATTATTCCTGAAAACAAGAAAATCAGTAGTTTATTGAAGGAATTTCAACAAAAACACATCCATATAGCCATTGTGATTAATGAATTTGGCGGTACGCAAGGCATCGTCACGATGGAAGATATTATTGAAGAATTGGTCGGTGAAATTCAAGACGAAACGGATAATGAAACCCCGATTGTTGAAAAATTGGATGACCACACCTATAATATCGTTGCAACCGCAGCACTTCATGACATCAATAATTTGCTGCCAGATGCCATTGCTGAAAACAGTGATTACGATACACTTGCAGGTCTTATTATCCAAAAATTTGGGAAAATTCCTAATACAAACGATAAAATCATTGTAGATGGGTATGAAATTACAGTTTTGAAAAAGATAAAAAATACGGTTTCTTTGGTTCAACTTAAAATGATAGTGGAGGAATAATTAAGTAGGCAAAGGGCAATAAGCAAAAGGCAAGGGGTTCATAATTTATTTAAATTCAATGACTTATAAAAGATAGTTTTCCGATTATTAATTTGGATTGTTAAAAGCCAAAATTTGCTTATTAATGGTCTTTTTTATAAAATTAAAATAAAAGAAAAACGCTATGCAAAGCCCTGTCAATGCCGCTATCTGATACACGCCTTTCAAGAGAAAAACGCAGCCAAATGTGATTAAACTAAAAAAAGTGACTAACATATCTGTATTCGATTTGAAGTTGGCAAAAAATGCCTTAATGAATAGCGGTCTCCAAATAGAGCCTAAAAAGCCATTAATAATCAATAGAATAGTAACTACAAAATAGTTTAATGTGAAATAAATGTCTAATTTATTTATAGCAAACAAAAAAACAAAAGTGAGAATAATGTCAAAAATCAAAGGTGTTGCTATGAGAAATACATAACTGATAAACAATTTTGATAATAGATTTTCTTGACGAGAAAACCAGCTTATGGGTTGTGGCAATAGACCGAATATGTTGTTAAACGCATAAGTGAAAATGATGAGCGGGGAGATGAACAGGAAAAAGACCATTGACATATTCTCAATCATTTGTGGTTTATTGTTTCTGATGCCCGTAAAAAAAATGGATAACAAAACAATTTTAAAAACAAAGCCTATCGTTAAAGACATGACGATGATAGATTTTCGCCAGAAAAGATTGAAAAGTAATCTATTGCTTGACAGGACTTTAGCATTAATTGACTTTAAAGCGGTGCTATTCGGTCGTATTCTAAAATGTATAATTCTTTTTAAAGCGATGTTTAAGATGTTCGATACCAAAATAATGGATAGCGACATGCCTAAAAATTCTAAGGAATATTTAGACGATTTTAGAATCGCTGGTAGAAAAAACATGAGAACGCTCAAAGATGGTATTGAGATAACATTCATCAGTAATTCATACGTGTTTTTTTGGAAAATACTAAGGGGGTAGGCTTTCGGGAAAATGGTATTGTATTTTGTATATACGGGGAAACTATAAACGACGATTAAAGACAATGCACTGTTCATAAAAGCCAATTTAATTCGTATAAATTATATTCTTGTGGTTTGATTAGGCTTATCAAAGATTCACTCATATACCTTGAACCGCTTTGTGTGAACTTTTCGATTGTTCCATCAAAAATCAGTCGTCCTCTATCAATGACTCCTATCAAATTGCAGACTTTTTCGACATAACTCAAATCGTGTGAGGATAATACAATTGCGGCTTTTGAACGATATAATTTTAGTATTTGTACCAATTTATCCGCAGAATAAGGGTCTAATCCTGCAAAAGGTTCATCTAAAATCAAGACATCGGGCTTGTGAAGTAAACTGGCGCATAAGCCTAATTTGACCTTCATACCTCTTGAATAACCGCTGATTTTTTGATTTATATCGCTTTTATTGTCAAATAAAAAGTCAAATAAAGGTTCAATGCGCTCTTTTAATTCATTTTTTGGAACTTTATAAATATTGCCAATAAAGTTTAAGAACTCCCAACCTGTAAACTCTTGAATGAGGTGAGATTCGTCAATAAAAAAACCGATTTTTTGCTTTTCTTTGAAATCAGATTCAATGTTTATCAGTTGGTCAAAATAGAAAAGGCTGCCGCTTGTTTGAAATTACCCACTAAAATATTTAAAAGTGTTGTTTTGCCTGCACCATTTCTACCTAAAAGACCGTAACAATCCCCTTTTTTGACGGTTAAATTAATGTCATCAAGTATTTGGGTTTTGCCGAAATATTTGTCAATATTTTGAATGTTAATCATATTTTTGAATTGAATTTACGATAAATTAGGGCGATTTACCCTGATAAGTTGGTTTTTGGTATGACCATTCAACGATACAATAGCATCGTGGATTCTAAGAGCAAGAGCTTCATTGTCTTTGTCTTCAGTGCAAACAATAAGACCTGGGTGGATAGGATTTTGAATATGAAGACGAATGAAATCTTTGCGATTAAAAGTAAGGACAATTCTGTTGTTTTGGCGAGCAAAGTCTAAAACTTCATCATCGGGAATACTCAAATTAGCATTGCCTGCTTCAAAAGAGGTTAGGACATCGTGCCCAAGTTCACGCAGTATTTCTACAATTCTACGTCTAAAGTTCTCATTTGTATATAGTTTTGCCATAAGTGTTAGGCTTCTTCGTTTTCTTTGATTAATTGATTGATTTCCGTTTGATGTGCGCGATAATAATTCCAAGCATTGTACAAATCTTCTGCTCTCAATGTTGGATAATCTGATAGGATTTCATTATCTGTTATGCCTAATTGATGTTGGCGAATAAGTAACCAAACAGGGATGCGAGTACGTGCGATGCGAGCCTCACCGCCACGCGGCTGAAACTGGCAAAGCCTTACCTTGATGGATCGGATTTCTGCATGACCTACGGGGACGGAGTGGCCGACGTCGATGTCACTGCACTCCTGCGATTCCACCAC
>JANLQI010000265.1:0-19872 GCA_031367705.1 Saprospiraceae bacterium
ATATTTGATAAAATTTTCAACAAAATTACAATATCATTTTCATATTTGAAATATAATTTTCACATTTGCAAAAATATTTTTTTAACATTCTAATTTTTGCTTATGAAATTTCAATATCACCACATGAATCTTTGCACCGAGGATGTGCCCAGATTGTCAAAATTTTATCAATCTATTTTCAGTTTGAATCGCATTCAAGATGAAGAACATGGTTTGACAAGTTCAGAAACTGCCAATCGCTACGACGGACAAGTTGAATTTTTGGGAGACGGACAAGTTGAATTTCATATTACGAAGAAAGACCACAATACGGCGTTTCGTATGAATATGCCTATAAATCCGATTCAAAATGGGCATTTCTGTTTCCGTACAGATGATATTGAAGGTTTTAAAAAGAAATTGGAAGAAGCAGATATTCCTTATGCGGATTATGGCAAATGGGCTTTGAAGGGTTGGTATCAAATCTTTTTTCATGACCCCGATGGCAACATCATTGAGGTACATCAAATAGGCATGTAAACCGATTTCGTTTTTTTGTCATTCTGGAAGAATCGGATTTCGGTGGCGGCAGGACGGCGGTTTCAGATTTACGAAATCTTGGAGATTTCGTAAATCTATACCCCCTCAGTAAAATATTGATTTTCAAGTATTTAGCATGAAAGAAAAAGAAGAAAACAACAATTATTCTGCCCCTGCTTTAGACAAAGGCTTGGATATTTTAGAAGCCCTTTGTCAATGCGAGAATGGCTTGACGCAACAAGAAATTGCGGCGCGGCTTGGGCGAAATTTGGGCGAAATTTACCGCATGTTGAATTGTTTGGTGCAAAGGAATTATGTCGCTAACTATGGCAATGTTTATACGATTACAGCCAAATTGTTTCAATTATCGCATTTTCACCCGCCTACTTATCGCTTATTGACGGAAGCTATGCCTATTATGGAAGGATTGTCACGAGATGTTTCATTTCCTTGTGATTTGAGGGTGTATAATAATGGTGTTCAAACTGTTATGGCGGCTATTCAACCACCTGATGGATTGGGTTTTATGACCCGCGTGGGTTCTGAAATTGCAGTTGCACCGTCAGCATCGGGTCTTGTTTTGGTGGCATTTCAAGACCCTGTTATCATGGAATTGCGTATTCGAGAAAGTTTGCCGAATAAATCAGAAGCGGAAATTAATAATTTTAAAAAAGGGTTAAATGAAGTCACGACTAAAGGTTTTGCTTCTATTCAAAGCAATCAATTTGCAGGACTTCACGCTATTTCGTTCCCGATTATTGATATTAATGGTTTTGCCGTTGCCGCCATGACTGTTCCGATGTTAGCTCGTATAGATGGTACGCAACAAGCAACACAACAAGAAGTCGAGGCTAAATTGAGGAATAGTGCGGCAAAGCTTAGTAATAGAATTGCGCTTGGAAATATGGAGACTAAGATTTAATAGAGAAATACTGAGGGGGAGGAATTTCATTATTCTAAATGAATAATTTTATTTTATACTAAACAACAATAATGTTTTTCAAATTTCAAATTTTTAAAAAATGAAATCTCGCTCATTGCAAACAGTCATTTTTCTGTTTTTTATGGTCAATGTCCATGCACAAAACAACCTTATAAGAGCATTTCAAGCACCAGGAGTCGTAAACAAAATACCTTATGGCGCAAACCTTGAGGTGGGCAAATATGCACAAACCAAAGATGCCAAAATCTATTACGAAGTCTATGGCAAAGGACAGCCCATATTGGTATTACATGGTGGTTTGTTCGGCTCGACTGTTGAAATGGCAGATTTTATTGACCAATTAAAGCAAAACTATCAGGTAATTGCCATTTCTCTCCGTGGACATGGTAAATCGGAATTAGGTACTGAACCTGTTACGCTTGAACAACGTGCCAACGATGCCTTAGCGGTAATCAATGCCGTTACCAAAGACAGCGTTATGGTACTTGGATTCAGCGATGGGGGTTATACTGCCTATCAGTTAGCAGCTATGTATCCTAACCGTGTTAAGAAAATGGTGGTCATTGGCGCGGGTGAATTCTCTCCCGGGGTAAGAGAATTCAAATTAACTGCCGCGCAAGCAACGACTTTTGATAAACCATTTTTTGAGCAACAATTAAAACTCATGCCCGAACCCAATAGGTTAGAAGATGTGTTTGCAGGCGTAAATGCTTGTTATAGCAAATTAACCATCGGTAAAGAACTTTTGGGCAGCATCAAATGTCCTGTTTTGGTCATGGCTGGCGACAAGGATGACAGCAACCCCGTTGAACGCGTTGTAAAAGCGGCGCGGTTTATTCCGATTCATCAAATCAGTATTATTCCCAATACCACGCATGAATGTTTTACCGAAAACTTTAAAGCTTCTTGGGAGAGTATTGTTCCTTTTCTTAAATGAGCATCATGGAAAAAATATACAAACCCTTACTCGCCTGTTCCGCGATTTTTGGATTTTTAGCACTCGGAACGCTGGTTTTAGGAAATGGTGCGATGTCAACAGCACCTTTTATTGTTGGCGCGTTGATGTGTCTGGCGATTGGCGGACAAGGAAAACCTGCGATTAAGCAACACACTTTTACAATTTGGGTCATCGTTGCGGTAGCGATTGGCATGTATTACCCACAATATTTCCGTCAAATCGGTGATTTTAAATTGACAAAACTCATCGTTCCACTCATTCAGTTGATTATGTTCAGCATGGGTACAGAAATGAGTTTGAAAGATTTTGAAGCCGTTATTAAAACACCGAAAGCCGTCTTAATAGGTTTGGTCTGTCATTTTACCATAATGCCATTGGTCGCAATTATTATTGCCACGACTTTTGGTTTTCCACCCGAAATAGCCGCAGGCGTTGTGCTAATGGGTTCAGTACCAAGCGGCGTTACGTCTAATGTATTGGCTTTCATTGCCAAAGCAAATATGCCTTTGTCTGTGACGATTGCTGCCATATCCACTTTGGTTGCACCCATTATGACCCCTCTTCTGATGAAAACGCTTGCAGGGCAGTTTGTCGAAATTGATTTTGTGGCGATGATGTTACACGTTACCGAAATCATTATTATTCCAATAATTCTTGGACTCATCGTTAATAAACTCATCCGTAATGGCGCAAAATGGCTACAAACAGTCATGCCCATTATCTCTATGGTGGGTGTTTTTATGATGATTTTGGTTATTGTATCGGCTGGACGAGATAATTTATTGAGTATAGGACCTTTACTTTTCATAGCTTCTATGGTTCATCATTCAACAGGTTATCTTTTAGGTTATTGGAGTGGCAGATTGTTGAAATTGGATGAGGCGACCTGTCGGACTATCTCCCTTGAAGTCGGTATGCAAAATGCTGGATTGGCTTCGGGTATTGCTATTCAAATGGGCAAAGTCGCAACTGTCGGTTTGGCATCCGCTATTGCTGCCCCATGGATGACGATTTCGGGGTCAGTGTTGGCGAATTGGTGGCGAAATAAGGCGTTGAAAGAAGACATATTCAACGAAAAATGAAAAACGAAAAGTGAAAAGTATAACTTGTTGTTTTTCAAAGTTTTATACAGGTCATTTTAGGTAAACCATTTTCAATTGAGTATAAAACGCTGATTTCTTAAAAGGTTCAATAAAAATAAGCCTCATCTATACCCCTCAGTATTTTTGCGATTTTACCCCGTTTTATCAAGAAATTTTAAGATTTATAAAAAATATTGACGATGGAAATAAATAAAATTGCCGTCATAGGCGCGGGCAATATGGGACATCAAATTGCGATATGTGCTGCCCTTTCTGGTTTTCAAGTACGCTGTACAGATACCAATTCAGACATTCTCGATAAAGCCATAAACTTTGCGGATAATTACCTGCAAGAACGGGTCAATAAAGGCAAATTGACCGAAGAAGCCGCTAAACAAGCGCGGGGAAATCTTGTTTTCACCCCCTCAGTAAAAGAAGCTACCGAGGATGCTGATTTGGTCATTGAAGCTATTATTGAAAAATTAGACATCAAACGCACACTGTTTTCACAATTGGACAAAATATGCCCGCCTCATACCATACTTGCGACCAACAGTTCTTATATCGTCAGTTCTAAAATTGCAGATGCGACAACACGACCAGATAAGGTTTGTAATATGCACTTTTTCAATCCCGCTTTGGTCATGAAATTGGTTGAAGTCGTAAAAGGTCCGCATGTGTCCGATGAAACCGTTGATTCTGTGATGAATGCCGCTACAAAAATGGGCAAAACACCTGTTTTGCTCCATAAAGAAATTTACGGCTTTTTGGTAAACCGCCTTTTACAAGCCACAAGACAAGAAGCCTTAAAACTTCTGGATATGGGAATAGCCTCATTCGAGGATATTGATACGGCTGCCATGAACGGTTTGGGTTATCCGATGGGCCCTTTTAAACTCTTAGACCTTACGGGCGTAGATTTGGCTTACCATGTAGGTATGGAGAAATACCGTGAAAGTGGCGACCCCGCCGATAGACCTTCTCCAACGGTGGTTGAGAAATTCACAAAAGGAGAATGGGGTAAAAAGGTCGGAAAGGGTTTTTATGATTACGAATGATTCAATATTTATTTAAAATTATAAATACACAAGTCTTTAGTCACAACAAACTCAAATGATTGGCTAACATCTGTGCCATTTGCATTTTTGGCAGGTATCCATTTGGGCATATTCTTGATGGTCGTTAACAGGAGTTCATCAATTTTTTCACTGTGTGACCTTTCCAAAACCTGAGCATTCGTCACGTCTCCATTTTGGGCGATGTTAAAACTTACTTTCGCCTGATGCAATTCTGTATTTGACATTTCTGGAAGCCTATCAATGGCATTTTCCTTTAAATACTGCTGTATTTGTGCCTTTCCACCTTGAAATGTGGCATCAATATCTGGTGCAATCGTAAACGTAAAATCCATATCCTTCACCTCTTTGGGTAAGTTGTTATTAGGATAATATTTAATTGCGACGCTTATATCTGCGCCCGTTTCACCCATTTTTAGAATCTGTTGTTGTGCTTTATTTAATTCAAAACCCGTTCCTTCGGCTGTTAAAACATGACCATTTTGGATAACAGAAAGGTTTACGGAGACATATTCGCGCATCCATGACGCTGGAAATCTGGGATTGATATCACTCAACACTTTAACTTCAGGAACTTTTTCTTTTTTAATTGTGCGACTGTATGGCAAAATACCAAAGCCCAGTTCTTGTGAAAAGCTAAATAAAGCAAAGTGGAGTAAGACGAGTGTGAGAATTGAATTTTTCATATTGTACATTGATTTTAGATTGACTGTCTGGCAAATATAAGGAAAAGGACGGAATCGCTGATAAAGTCAACCGTAAAACAAGGAAGCAGTCAAAATTTGAATAAAAAAAAGAGTTGGAGTCGTTTGAGATAGCCTTTTTTGGGCTTTTATACTGAGGGGGTCTAACTTGCTCCTTTTTAGCAGCATTTCTCAGAAAAAACCCAATTTTATAAGCCAATAGAGATTCACACAGCAATGTATATTTTATCAATCCTTTAATTATCTTTGCTGAAACATTAGAATGCTTCAACTTAAGCATTGTAAAACAATAAAATACCAAACAATACTTTGCAATGTTGTTGCAATTCAATATTTCATACATTCATCTTTCATCATTTATAATTCATCATTTCTTTACCAACTTTAACATTAAAAAATGTCTTCAAATACAGAATCGTGGGGTTCTCGATTGGGTTTGGTTTTGGCAATGGCGGGTAATGCCGTCGGCTTTGGCAATTTCCTTCGTTTCCCTGTACAAGCTATCCAGAATGGTGGCGGTGCGTTTATCGTTCCTTACTTGGTTTGTTTTTTACTTTTAGGTTTACCATTATTGTTCGTCGAGTGGTCAATGGGGCGTTTTGGCGGTCAATATGGCGACCATTCCACGCCTTTTATTTTTGACAGAATGGGCAAAAAAGCGGTCTGGAAATACATTGGTGTTTCAGGTATTTTCATCAATATCGGCGTAGCTGCCTATTATTGCTACCTCGAAAGTTGGACTTTGGGCTACCTATGGTACTCTGTTACAGGTGCGTTTTCGGGACAAACAGCCGAAGGTGTCAACGGTATGTTCACGAATTATGTCGGTTTATCGGGTAATATTCCTTGGATCTGTTGGGTTCTTTGCCTCGCCATTAATACATGGATTTTATCACGTGGATTGGAAGGTGGTGTAGAAGTTGCTGCTAAAATCGGTATGCCTTTGTTGATTCTTTTCGGTATTTTCCTCGCTATTCGTGCTTTGACAATCACGGCAGGTTCTGACGGTGCTATCAACGATGGTTTGGTTGGTGCCAATTTCCTTTGGAAACCCGATTTTTCAACGATATGGACCGCCAAAGTCTGGTTAGCCGCCGCAGGGCAGATATTTTTCACCCTCTCGGTTGGTTGGGGCATGATTCATTCCTATGCGGCATACATTAAACCGAACGATGATGTGGTACTCAATTCCCTTTCTGCGGGTTGGACGAATGAATTTGTAGAAGTCGTTTTGGGCGCAAGCATCGTCATACCTATTTCGGTCGGTTATTTAGGCATTGAACGCGTGGTGGAACTGACACAAAGCGGTGGTTTGGGATTGGGTTTCCGTACGATGCCTTTCCTTTTTCAACAATGGGGACCCGTTTTGGCAATGTTAGCTGGCGTGGCTTGGTTTGGTTTATTATTTTTTGCAGGCATCACATCATCTTTGGCGATGGGAACGCCTTGGATGAGCTTTTTACGTGATGAATTTAATTGGTCTCGGGGCAAAGCAGCTATCTCATTTGCTGCCATTGTCTTTGTATTAGGCTTACCTACCGTGCTTTTTTACAACGAAGGGGTCTTTGATGAGTTCGATTATTGGGTCGGCACAGTCGGCTTGGTATTGGCAGGTTTATTAGAAATCATCCTGTTTTCTTGGATTTTTGGTATCGAACGCGGCTGGAAAGAAATCAACAGAGGTGCGGATATAAAGCTCCCGATTTTCTTCAAATATGTCCTTAAATACGTCACACCCCTCATTATTGGTTTTGTATTTATCGGCAGTTTACCCGATATTTATGATAATTTGGTGCATAAAAAACTGTATGCTAAAATTGCCGCCGCCACAAACTCTGCCGACATAGCCGCCTTACAAACCCAAATGGCTTACCTCAATTGGTCAAGGTTATTGCTGATAAGTGTTTTCATGGGCATCTGTTATATGGTGTTTCTGGCGAGTAAAAAAAGAAAAGAAAAAGGGCTTATGAATGATGAATTATAAATGATGAATGATGAATTTTTTAAGCATTGATTTACAATGCTTTATAATTCAAAATGGTAACTTTTATTTTACTCATTTTACTTAACGAAATGGGGTAACAAATGGTCAATGTCTTGTAAAATCGGACATTTTATTTAATTTTAAAATTCTAAATTCAAAATATATGGAAACTTCTGCTGTGATTATGATGGTATTATCAAACTGCACGATTGCAGGTTTTACCTTCTATTTTTTTAGAAAAATGTTAAAAACGCCTTTAAAAACGCCTGAAGAAGATGAACTGAACTACCCAAGAGGTGGGTGAAATCATTCGTTCATTTCTTGCGTTTAAGTAACATTTACCAAAAAGCCTCTGCAAAATGATATTGCACGAGGCTTTTTGGGTTTTATACTGAGGGGGTCATCCGTAACATTCTTGCATTGTAAACCAACGAACGAATCAAAAATACATATTTCGTTACAAAAAATAATTGATTAAAAAAACAAGGATTCTCAAAATATAATTAGTTTTGTTTAGTTTTTTCTAACTATAAAAATTTAACAAAATGAAATCTAACAAAATTTTAATTGGTGGCCTAATTGGAGGTGTGACTTCCTTCCTTCTTGGCTGGATTATCTATGGTGTCATATTAAAAGATGCTATGGCAAGTCCAATTGCTGGGTTAATGAAACCTGAAGCAGACATGATTTGGTGGGCGATGATTGGCTCCTGTCTCGCTCAAGGTTTGTTGTTGTCCTATGTCTTTGGCAAATGGGCAAACATCACAACACTCGTCGGTGGTGCTACGGCTGGTGCAACTTTAGGTGTACTCATTGCTTTGTCCTACGATTTAGGATTTTATGCCATGAGCAATATGTTTACGATGCAAAGTATGCTGATGGATGTTGCGATGTCAACTGTTATGAATGCGGCTGTTGGTGCTGTTGTTGGTTGGTGGCTTGGCAGAGGTGCTGAATAGTATCAGTTTTTACGTTCGGGGAACTTCAAAAGTTCCCTGAACGTGATAACATCTTCATCTCCTGACTCCTCATTCCTTCAAAAAAGCCAATAATGCCGCAAGGCTTTCGTTCGGGCTTTCTTCCATCGGCACATGACCGACATGTGGTAAAATGACTAAGGTATCATTAGGCAAATCGGCATGAAAACGGTTCGCATTACTGAGGGGTATCAACTTGTCCTCTTCGCCCCAAAGTAACAATGTGCGTTGTTGAATATTGCGAATAAGGGACAGTTGACTCGTATCATAAACGGCAGTTAGACGGTCAACAAGAGCTTGGCGATTACCCGCACGCAACGTGAGGTCAAAATATCGTTTCACAAGGGCTTCTGTGACTTTAGATTTGTCGGCATAGACATTTTCTACGCTTGACTTTGCCATAAAATAAGGCGTAATGAACGTGAGTATCTTATTTGTAATCGGTTTTCGAGCCAAAACAAACGCTATCGGTACACTTTTAGAGTCAAGGGGATAACCTGCCGCATCAATCAAAACGAGTTTCTCTACCCTATCCGCATATTTAAGGGTAAATGCCCAAGCAATTTGCCCGCCTAAAGAGTTACCTGCCAAAATACAGCGTTTTATGCCTCTATTTGTTAAAAATTCTTCTATAAACGTCGTATAATGATCAATCGAATAGTCTCGATTGGGGAAAGGCCCCGTCAATCCAAAGGCAGGAATATCCATACGGACAATGCGTTTTTGGCTTTTTAAGACTTCTGTCCAAGCATCAAAAGTTTGCAAACTTGAACCTGTGCCATGTATCAAGACCAAAGGCAGCGAATCTGTTGGGTCACCTTCGTCGCGATAATGCACGTTCATTCCTTCAATTTCTACAAAAGCAGAAGGAGCTGGCGCATATTGACTCTTCAAGTCTTCAACAGATTTGTCGTTGTAACCAAAAAAGGCGGAAACTAAAACCACAAGGAGAAAGAAGCTAATTAACAGTATTCTTATTGTTTTTTGGATAGATTTCATGGAGAATAGGTTTTTATTGTTGCGCTTTTGGGTCAAAGATAGTTTTTTTTTAAAGTACTGAGGGGTCTATTCGGACGAATATTTAAGGCTCGTAGGTTTCAACCCAGATTTAACATCCAGTAGAACAGGTGTTGATTTAGAGATTAATAAAGTAAAGTAGTATATTTTCTTAGACAGGAGATTGAAAATACAGCAGGAATGGCGACCTTTACTGTCTCCCTTAAGCGGGTTTAAATACATTCCAAATATTGCTAAAAATTAAACAAAATTGAAAAACATGCTTACCAAATCGCTGATTATCCTCCTTGGATTATCCTTTTCTCAAATGGGTGAAACAATTGCCCAAGTGAATACTGAAGCCTTCATCATCGGCGATGCCTTACCCGATGCGCCTGAGTTGTCGGCAAGAGGCACGTATAAAATCGGTGTTCAAACACTTGATTTTGTCAATAAAAATCAAGTGGATATCTTAAAATCAAAAGGTGGTGTGGACGCTTTTTATGACAGACCTTTGAAAGTTGAGGTATGGTATCCTGCCGTCGTCGCTGATGGTGAGAAGGATATGGAAACCTATGATGAAGTCTTAGGTGTAGCCAACAATCCAAAAAGACCCTTGATTCCGTTCACTTTCCGAGGCAGAACATCGCGCAATGCACCCCCTCAGTATAAAGATGGTGCTTTTCCTTTAGTCGTCGTTTCGCATGGTTACGTTGGTTCACGTTTGCTTCTGACGTATTTGACGGAAAATTTGGCGTCCAAAGGTTATGTCGTCGTAGCGATTGACCATACAGAATCCACTTTCCGAGATGCGAACGGTTTTCAAAGTACGCTGCTCAATCGCTCGAAAGACATTTTATTTGTCATCAACGAAATGGCAGCACGCAGCAAAGCCACGCCTAAAAATTTCCTTTCAGGTTTGGTTGATGCCAACAATACGGCTATCATCGGTTATTCAATGGGTGGATATGGTGTTTTGAATGTGGCAGGAGCAGGATACAGTGCCAAAATGGATACTTTTTTTGGGGCAATGTCAGGCGGTAGCAAAGCGATTCAAGCTCGTTCAACCAATAATGCTGAGTACAAAGCTTCTTTCGATTCACGTGTTAAGGCAGTTGTGGCGTTTGCACCATGGGGCATGCAGCGAGGTGTTTGGGATGCAGAAGGTTTAGCAGGTTTAAAAATACCCACGTTTTTTTTCGCAGGCAATCAAGACGATATTTCGGGATATGAAGACGGCATTAAAGCCATTTACAAAGGAGCAGTGAACGCTGACCGCTATTTATTAACGTATATGAATGCGCGGCACAATATTGCACCCAATCCCCCACCCCCAGAGTCTTTAAAGGCTGGTTTACATTTCGATGAATACTATCGTTATGCTGAACCCGCTTGGAATGAACGCCGAATCAACAACATCAATCAGCACTTCGTAACGGCATTTTTAGGCATTCACTTGAAGAAACAACCTTACGAAAAGTATTTAAATCTGAATGAAAACGCCAATGACAAGCTGTGGACAGGGTTTAAACCACGTTCGGCGGTGGGTTTAGAGCTGTTACATTCTGAGGCTGGTAAATGATTTTTTTGACCACTGATTGGAGTGATGCGACTGGTTTACGCTGATTTTCTTTGAGGAATTAAAGAAAATCAGTGAAAACCAGTCGCATCAGCCCAATCAGTGGTCTAAAAAAAAACTATTTTTTCAACGGCACAATCCCTGCCATTTCGCTAATCACGTTCACTAAATCGGAACCGACAGGCACGACAAATTTAGTGTTTGTACCCATCGCCTTTTCAACGGCTTCAAGCTTACGCAATATCTGTGCATTACCAATAAAATACTCTTCGGCGGCTTCATTGACCATTTTGATGGCTTCGGCTTCACCTTCTGCTCGAAGAATGTTCGCTCGTTTTGAACCTTCTGCTTCCTTGATACGCGCGCGTTTTTCACCATCGGCAACGGTTTCACGAGCCGTCGCATAGTCAATCGCAGCGATTTTTTCATTTTCGGCTTTCACGACTTTGTTCATTGTTTCTTGTACGTCATGCGGCGGGTCAATTTGTTTCAATTCTGTCCGAATGACATCAATACCCCATGTTTTGGTTTCTTCCAAAAGCGTTTTGTGCAGTTCAGCATTGATTTTTCCCCTTTCGCTATTGGCGGATCTCAATGTAAGCGTTCCGATGATGTTACGCAGTGTCGTACGTGCCAAGTTGACAATCTGCCATTGATAGCGATTGACATTGTACTGCGATGATTTCACGCTTTCTTCATCAGAAATCACACGAAAATAAACCTGTGCATCAACAGACGCATTCAGATTGTCGTTTGTAATGATTTCCTGCGCTTCAGCGTCCACCATTTGTTCCGTAATATTCACGATATACATTTTTTCGATAAACGGAATAATCCAGTGAAATCCAGGTTGTGCAAAGCGGTGGTATTTACCCAGTCGCTCAATTAAGGCGCGATGCGTCGGGCGAACGATTTTTACGCCCATTGAAAATAGAAATATCACCCCAGCGATGATATAAAATGTTAAACTGTCCATATTCTATATTTTTAAAATTATTGAAAGTGAAATAAGAAGAGTGCATAACCTTTTGATTCGTTTCAAAAGTTATTTCGTAAGTTACGAATAATTTTTGAAAAAATATAATTTAAGGCTTCTATTCGTTCAACAGACCCCTCAGTAATATGTATTGAGCTAACGTACGACTCAGATACTTTAAAAGTGTTTACTTAATTCTAAAAGCTTTAATGAAATTACTATCAATAGCATAAATCAGTTTATTATTTTCGGAATAAGATAAATTTGAGATTAAATGGTTTTTACCATTCGTAACTTGCTGTTTTTTTAATAAAATACCTGTATTTTTATCAATGCCATATATAAAATCATCTTTACCGAAGTAAAGTTGATTGTCAATTAATAAAAATTTCATATTATCGTTAAAAAAGGCAATATCACTATTAGTCCAAAG
The DNA here is from genome assembly GCA_031367705.1 of Saprospiraceae bacterium. Classification (GTDB taxonomy): domain Bacteria; phylum Bacteroidota; class Bacteroidia; order Chitinophagales; family Saprospiraceae; genus JAAFJT01. The sequence continues at coordinate 12,228 of JANLQI010000265.1, forward strand.
AGCTTTACCTGTTTCTATGTCTAAACTAATCAAAGTTGTTTTATAAAAACTTGATACTATAATCAATTGTTTATCAAATACAGCTATTTGAAGGGTTGTAATACTTTTACTGCCATTGCCATTATATTCCCAAAGCAGGCTACCTGTATTCCCATCAATACACATGACTGTATTATTGTAAGTTACGGCATATATCTTTTTATTAAAACAAATAAAATCGCTGCCTTGCCTTAATATTGAAATTTTCATTTCATAAAGCACTTTATTTTTACTAATATTAAAAGAAGTAAAATTAGAAGGTGAAGTAACATTCCATTGATAAGATCTCGCAATCGAAAGAATAGTATCACCAACTTCATTAGCCCACAAATTAGCTTTACCAAGTATTTGCTTTCCTAAACTATTCTTTTCATTAAAAAGAACTCTCGAGGTATTATTTTTAACATTTATAGCGATAATTCTATCCATACTATCTTGTGGTTGAATTGAATATTCATTTGTAAGCACAAATTCATTGAACATTGTAAATCGCTCATTGATATATACATTTGGATTGACAGTAGAATAAGGATATTCTATAATGCTGGTTTTAGGTTCTAAAACGCCAAAGGATTTTATACCGCCAAATATCAGTTTTTCGTTAAAAATAGCACCGTTAGTAGGATAAATAAGATGAGATAAATTAATTCTTTTTATTTCTTCACCTGTTTTGCCATTACGATAAACCAAAATTTGGTAGAATCCAAAGTCATAAGTATGAATAATATTGTCCCCTGAAGGAAACGGATATATTTGAATTTTTTGAAAATTTGAATCCAAAGGTTTTTCCCACATAAGCTCTAATGCTGAAGTATCTATGTTAGCCAAAGGGTCAGGATTTTGAAAGGGATATTTACTTTTTTCACAGCTTAAAAAGCTTATCAATATTAGGGTTATTAAACATAATTGACATTTCATTGATTTTATATTTTATTGTTAAAGAAGGATTGAAGCCATAAAATAATATGTTATTTTAAAAAGGCAAAAGTATCCCTATTTTAAAGGGCTATTTCGAGGAATTTCGATAAATACAAATTTAGTTTTCGCTTATATCAATAAAAAGCAGTTAACTATTCTAACTTCCATATATTTTTACCTTCTTTCAAAACCAAGCTTTTACCCTTCCAAACAAACGTACCCGTTACCTTTTGAGGCAAATCAATCTCAATACGCCATTTATTGTTTTCAAATTGATAGCTCACAGCCAAAGTGCCATTCGGATGCGGTATTGAACCACTGATGTTTTTGATGTCGCCAAGATGTGGTTCAATCTTAACTTTTGAGAAACTTAATCCATCGCTGTCAATACCTAAAATCGTTCTAAAAAACTCAATATTGGGGCTTGAACCCCACGCATGACAATCGGAACGGGCTTTATTCAAATCGGGTGTTTCAGCCCAAGTCGTTAAACCCATTTTGATGTTTTCGCGCCAAGTATCCAACCATTTTAAATAATCATCGCCCATTCCCGCTTTTGTCAAGGCTTGATGGACATAATATTTGAAGTAAATAGAAGCAGGTGCTAAATTTTTATTGGTCAATATTTGTTGAGCCAGCTGAGCTATTTCAGCCTTATCAACCACACCCGTCAGTATGGCTAAAGCATTGGCATGTTGCGAAAAAAGGTCTTTTTCAAGGCGGTCTGCATACAGTTTTTTAGTGTTGTCCCAATATTTGTTCTGTATGGTTTTCTTCAATTGTTCGGCGTAGCCCGTATAAATCGTGGCGTATTCTTTCATGCCTATTTTACTTTCCAAATCGGCAGCAACTTGATAAGCCCAAAGCAATTGCAAATCTAAAAGCCCCGAAGTACCATCTTTACTGAGGGGGCCAACGCCCGAATGCCAATCCTTTGCCGTGACCCAATCGGTGAACATCCATTGCGGCACGTCTTTCAATGTCCCATCGGCTTGTTGATACCGCCTGAAATAGTCCAAAATCTGTCGTTGCCCAGATAGTTTGTTTTTGATAAAATTAATGTCCTTTCCATAGCGGCTATAATCCTGCAACATACCGATATACCACAACGAAAAAGTCGGAATATACTGAGGGGTATAAGAAGGGTGCCGACTCAAAGTTACACCTTCCGGTTGCCGCGAATTATCCATGAGGTTGAGCGCATTTTTGACCAACCTATCGTCGCCACTGTTGTATAATGAAACGAGGGCTTGGATACGCCCATCGCCGATGTATTGCAGTTGTTCGTAGTAAGGACAATCCATATAAGTCTCGACGGCACACAAACGGGCGGTGCGCCAACCAATTTCAAGCATTTTATCCATTTCAGGGTTATTTGAGGTCAATTTGGCGTTTAACTGAAAGGGATAACCCGTAAAAGTGCCATAAATATCTTCTAAAACAAGCGGTTCGCTCTTCGTTGTTATTTTTAATTGTACAAAACGATACGTTCGATACGCCAGCGGTGTAAACTGCTGCCCTGTTGTGCCATCAGAAATAAGGCTGTCTTTGCGTCCTAAAAAAATCTTTCCTTCGGTTTCGTTGCGGTTTCCTTTTGCGGGGTATTTCGTGTATAAAGCTTCTTCATAAGCCAATGACAGCGTACCCTCTTTACCGCCACTAAAAACAATTGTTGGATAGGCATTGGTCAAATACGTTTGGTCCAATAAAATAGTGGCAACAGTATTTGCAGGAATAATTATAGCCATTTTTGTTTTTGGAAAATCCTTAGGCAATTCAACACCCTCCGCTTTTGCGGCTTTCATAAATCGCTGATTTTCTAACGTCATTTGTGGAATAGCCGATGGCAAAAGCAGCCAACCAAAAATACCTCCATAACCGCCTAAAATTTGTTGCGGGATGCCGATGCCGATGGTCTTCGCATTTTTCCAATTATCGTCTTTAAAATCAAGCGATTGCCAATTTTTCGGATGTTTATTCATGTCCACGAGTTCGCCTGGCCCTGCGACATAATAAGCATTGAGTTTTACTTTTATCGGTGCGTAACTGTCATCACGGATACATTTCCAACTGTTATTGGCATTAATCGGGCTTTCAGATTCGGTGGCGCCTTGAATAATAAAACCCGTTTGCAAAGTGATTTGTGCTTCAGGTCGAAATTCGCCTTCATTCCACACTTGCGCGGCAATAATGTTTTTGCCTACGGCTAAATACGGCGCAATATCCACCGTTTCAAAATTCCAATGATTGATGTCCCCTCTCGCTGGCCCCAACGAAACGAGTTTTTCATTCACAAATAATTTATACCGATTATCGGCAGACACATGAACAACGTAAGTCGTTGGTTTTGAAGCCACATCTATTGCTTTTCTAAACAAATAAATGCCGTAGCCATTTGCCGGCTCTTCGGGAACGACTATCCATGATGCTTTCCAAGGTTTTTGCAAAATAGACCGATCTATGGTTTGTGCTTTTGTCGCGATAGCGGAAAAGATACTTAGGAAAACGAAAGCGATGTTGATGAATGATTTTTTCATGATATTGTGGATAAGTTGTTTAATTTGGCTACAATATTGCGAAAAATATCTGTCATTTAGGTTTTGGTATTCACCAGATTTGCTTTAAACGCATAAAAATAATGATACAACAATTTTCAACAAATTGAGCTAATAGTTATTTACTTTCGCATTTATACTGAGGGGGTAAAATTTATACGCAATTGAAAATGGTTTGCCTAAAAATATTGTAACAACAGAGGCGGTTTTCAACTTTGAATTATCCATTATCAACTATACATTATTCATTAAGATGGCAATACCTGCATCAAATATTAGAGAAGTCGTCGCTGAATTGGACATTATCATTGAGCGATGTATCAATGAAAACAACAAATTGGGCATGTTCGCCGCTTTGTATCGCAAGGTGACTTTACACGTCGAGCAAGGCATCGCCGTCGGTCGTTTCGACGATGGCGCAAGAATGGAACGTTTGGATGTGGTGTTTGCCAATCGGTATTTAGAAGCCTTTCACGCATACAGCAACGGAAAACCCATGACTTCTTCTTGGAAAATCACTTTTGATGCCTCTAAAAATCCTACTTTGTTTATGCTGCAACATTTAGTGGCGGGTATGAATGCGCACATCAGTCTTGATTTGGGTATTGCAACGGCACAAACAGCGGCAGGACAACCTTTGTCGGCGATTCAACGGGATTTTAATGAAATCAATACCCTGTTATCCGACTTGATTGATGAAGTGGAAAAGGCTTTGGGGCAAACGTCGGTGGTGATGAAAACGGTGGATTGGTTGGCAGGAAAGAAAGATGAAGAGTTGGCACGTTTCAGTTTAGAAATCTTCAGAAATCGCGCTTGGCAGATTACGAGCACTTTGTACGGCTTAGAAGGCGATGGATTCAATCAGCAGATTGCTGCCCTTGATCTGCAAGTCTCGAAAGAAAACTGGTGGTTCACAAATTTAGGGAGTAGCTTACTGCCCGCTTTCATTCGTGTAGCTGCGTTGATTCAAAATAGAAAAGCGGCGGCGGTGATTCGGGCGTTTAATGCAGGTTGAAATAAAAAAAGTCCACGCGTTTGCAAACGCATGGACTTTTTTTATTTGTTACATAAGAAATTGAATTTCAATAACTTAAGAACAACGAAAAAACAAATTGACAAACTTCATTTTACAAATTTATCATTTCTCATTCATAATTCATCATTTCTTAAACGACCTCTGCGTGTCGTTTTTCTACTTTTTTAGGAATTTCCATTTTAAAATTTGTCATACGACACATCAGATTAAAAAAGGCGTGCGCCAAACGAATGCGGTCGAAATCCTTGGCGAGTTGGGTACAACCTTCTTGACAATTTTCGTAATAAGTCGTATTGGTTCTTAATGTCATTAATTTTTCGATAAAATCGGCTTCATTTTCAGGTTCAAAACACAAACCTGCTTTATAATATTCGACGATGCCTTTAGATTCACCTTCAACGCCCAATAAAATGGGCTTTTGCATGGCGGCATTTTCAAAAATTTTAGAAGGAATAACTGTTTTAAATGTATCTGATTTCTTTAGATTGACAAGGGCAACGTCTGTAATACTGATATAGTCCACCATTTCTACCTTAGTAACTGAGTCCAACATGGTCACATTCGGAAGATTAAGCGCTTCAACTTGCTGCATCAAATTTGCTTTTTCAGCACCGTCGCCAATAAAAACAAGTTGTACTGAGGGGTCTTTAATCTGACTGGCAGACTCGATTAAAAAATCTATTTTATGCGCCATACCATGTGTGCCCATATATGCAACGACGAATTTATTTTTCAAACCCAATTTATCAAGTAGTTGCTCATTTTTTTGTTGTGGCTGATATACATCGAGCATAACACCATTTTTGATGACTTCAATTTTTGAAGCCTTGATACCACGTCTGATTAAATTATCTTTGAACGCATCTGTAACAACCACAATACCCGTTGCTTTTCGATAAAGCAGTAATTCCAATTTTTCAAGCCAGTCTAAAATACGTTGCGTTTGTATGGCTTCGACAGCCCGAATACTTTCAGGCCAAAGGTCTCTGACTTCAAAAATCCAAGGAATACGTTTGAATAAACCCAAAGCTCCACCAGTTAGAGCTGTAAAAAACTGTGGCGATGTCGCTACGATAATATCTGTTTTTTTAAACAAACCCGCCCAAAACGCCATAAAAGCAAAACTGACATAATCCAAAACCCGTTTCAAAAAGCCTTCATTTGCCGTCATGTATGACCATAAACGAACCACTTTAATGCCTTCGATGTATTCAACTTTGTAGAATTGATTTTTATAGCCTGGAAAGGCTTTGCCTGTCGGATAGTTCGGAAAACAAGTTAGAACGGTAACTTCTGCACCTTGTTTGACCCATTCTCGGCAGTGTTCAAAAGTACGTGTCGCTGGAGCGTTGACTTCTGGGGGAAAATTGTCCGTCAAAAAGAGTATTTTCATGCTTTCTTAATTTGTGTTTTTAGTGTACCAGTAAACGAAACAATGATTTTGGTAGCTTTCAAAAAGGTATTAAACTGTGTTGGAAACAGATAGTCCACAAGTTCTATATTTTTTTTTAACAAATTATCTTTTTCGGCCATAAAAAATTCAATTTCTCCACCATAAAATTGGACGCAGTTGTTGTCAATTGTCACAGATACCTCTGGGGAGAAATGCCAAAAGGCTTTAGAAAGGACATTTTCATCCGTTTTATCTATGATTTCAAGGCAATTATCAGTCAACAAAAATTGTCGTTCATGGTGGACACCTATTTTTTTATAGCCATCTTGTACAGCCCATAAAGAAGAGACTGTTTCTTTTAAAATCGTTGTTTTTGCTCGATTGGCTACTCTAAAACTGCCCCACACTTCTGATGAATTTTGTCCATTGATCTCAACCGTATTGTGACTCGATGTTGAACGCTCTAACTGTCGGCGTTCATTTGTTTCATAAGTTGAGATACCCATATCTACGAGAAAAGGTTTGTCAAAGTTTCGGAGTTCAAAACTTAAACTGTCGGCGTGCGCGTGTCCAGGAATATAATCAGGGCCGATATTGCCCACTTTGGCAATCAATTCAAATTGTTCGTTTTTCAGTTTGCGAAACCCCGATGTACTGAGGGGTATCTTTTTATAAGAAATATTAAGCCTTTGGGCATAATCAAACAATGCTTTTGAAGTGGGTGCAATGCCTTCTGTTGAATCACCAAAATGGGGTGTTGTACCATCATTATAGGTCATGTTATCCAACCAACCCAACATCAAAACGGCTTTTTCTTCTAACAATTGTCTTAAGTTAAATATTTTTTCTTTCGATACCAATGGTATTTCAACGGCATTATTCTGCAATAAATTATAACAATCTAAGACTCTAAACAACATTATTTTATGGTACATGGGGCATAATTCGAAATGCGCTCCATCGGCTAAAATTTGTTCTTTAAGTTCGCTCGTTAATATGCTATCGGCTGTTTCGAAAAAAGAAGCATCTTGAAAATACACTGCGCCAAACAGCATCGAAAAGCCATTTTCCAACAAATGATTACCTAATAAATGATACTCGATATTATCGGCTAAAATCTGATATTGGTGAAAAAGAGAACGGTCATAAGCAGGGTTTTGAATTTTATTTTTTGCAAAAAACTTTATCCAATTGATGCCGCGTAGTGATATCGGAAATGGCTCATTGGCATTTTTTAAAGTGGGTTGTTTTTGGATGAAATGATTAAAAATAGGTGTAAAATTATCCCCCTCAGTATTTTGATGTAAAAAATCAAAATAGTTTAAATTATACGTCCATAATTTGCCATGATTTGCAAAATCCCAATCTATGTCTGCTTCAAATTTTTGATTTAAATTTAAAAAAGTAAAGTCATTTTTGTTTGCATAAGAAAACGGAGAAGGTATGCTGTCCACCAAAGAAAGAGTCGCTGACGTTCGGGGAACTACTGAAATCCCCTGAACGTTTTTTTCATACGTGAATCCAACTATTTTGCGCCACCGATTTCGTGCAAAATAGAAAAGGCGGTAAGCTATTTGCTTCCGCCGCAGGTACTTCAGTGTGTTGTAGTAAAGTTGGATTTTTTGTATCGTCATTGATTATTGTATTAAGGTATAGTAAACAGAAAAAAAGATTGATGACATTTTTTTTGCAAAAAAAATGTCA
>JANLQI010000351.1:0-1844 GCA_031367705.1 Saprospiraceae bacterium
TGCACAAGATACCACGTTGCCACACATCAAAACCATTTTTTTGAAAAAGGCTGTACTCTCTAAGCCCATAGAGAAGACGTTGCCGATTCCAACGAATCAACGCGGCATTGTGCGTATAGACCTTGAAGCGATACCCCTCAGTATGGGCGATAGTTTTGTGTTTGTACTGCGCCATTCTTCCGATAGCTTAAAAACGAAAACCGTTTGCCCGACTGTCCAATACACCTATTTAGAAGGCGGTACATATAGGCTTTCCTATTGGTTAGAAAAGAATGGACAAAAATCCACTATCACTGAATTAGTCCTTGAGATAGAAAAGAAGCTCCCTGAACAATGGTGGTTTCAGATAGCCATGATACTGAGTGGGGGTTTGTTGGTGTTTGGTTTTTCTTTCCTTGGATTGCAATACAATTATCGGCAGAAAATGCGCGAACAAAATATGCGCTTGCACTTGGGTTTCGACCTGCATGACCGCATCGGCTCTGCGCTTACGAGTATCAATGTATGGGGGAAAATTTTGAAAAGAGATGTCAGCCATTCAATGGACGAAGACAGCCAACAAAACTTAGAAAAAATCATCACCACTTCTAAAGAAACGGTTACATCGTTACGCGAAACGGTCTGGTCTATCAATCCTGAATACGATGATATGGGGCAGCTTTTTGAGAAAATGCGCTCTTCTGCCTTTGATTTGCTGATTCCACAGAACATTAACGTATTGTTTGATGAGATTCCAAAGGGCATTGAACACATGAAAATCAGCATGGGGCAACGACGCTGTGTGTTCGATATGTTCAAAGAAATAATGACCAATATCACCAAACACGCCGCCGCAAAAGCCGTCAACATGCACATCATACAAGAAGAATATCAAGTACGCCTTGTCATTCAAGACGATGGCAAAGGCTTCGATACACACGCAAAAGGTGATGGACATGGCTTGAAAAGCCTGCGACAAAGGGCGAATGAGCATTTTATAGACTTGACTATTCAATCCGAAGAAGGCAAAGGTACCACTATTACATTGGTCATTCCTGAACTGTAACCCCCTCAAATTAGGGATATTTCAAAGTGATTTAATTCTCGAACTTTGTAAAAAATAAAATCTATGCTCAAAGTAATTATGTTTGATGATGTCCGCAGTTATCGAGATAGTGTCAAAGCATATTGGAAAAACTCAAAAGACATTTTCCTCGCTGCCGAATTTGACGATGCCAACAATGCCGTAGCAGAAGTGCGCCGACACCAACCCGATGTGGTACTTATGGATATTCGGATGCCTGGCAAATCGGGAATCAACGCCATGGTGAGCATCAAAAAAGTCTTTCCAAAGACAAAGGTTTTGATATTGACGGCTTTCCCAGATGATGACAAAATATTTGCAGCCTTACAATTAGGTGCATCGGGCTTTGCTTTCAAAGAAGATGTTGAAGATTTGGACAGAGTCATACAAGATGTCTATAAATATGGTGGCTACCTAACGCCCACAGTTGCCGCGCGGGTTGCTTCATTTTTCAATGACCCCTCAGTACGGTCGCAAGAAATGTATGAGGAATTGACCCCACGCGAAACCGCCGTATTGACCTGTATGATGAAAGGCAAAAGCCGCAAAATGATTGCCGATGACTTAGTTATTAGTGAATTTACCGTCAATGACCATCTGAAAAGTATTTATAAAAAACTGCACGTCAATTCAGCCATAGAAGCCATCATAAAAGCGATTGAACTTCGATTGGTGAAATGGCAACGGTAATGTGACCCCCTCAGTATTGGTATCTATTTTTTCATTTTTTAAACAAGATTTTGCAATGAAACGAATGGGTGTTTTTATTTTTTGTTTTGTG
>JANLQI010000267.1:0-10110 GCA_031367705.1 Saprospiraceae bacterium
TCCCAATCGTAGTACCATTCTTGCAAATTGCCTTTTTTACCGACTTGATAGGGATACAACTTGGTTAGTTTTTCTTGTAAAATCTGCCTAAAATCAGCGTCTTTGCTAAGAATTTTAGCCGCTTCAATGGTTTGTAGAAACAACTCACGAATCATCGCCAAATCTGCCGTTGTGCCATAAGCGGTTGCGCCAGCGTAACCTGTGGACGTAATATAAATGTTTTCAGGCGAGGTTGCGGGCGAGGTCACTAAGTTGCCCTTTCCATCGTCAATCAGCATATCCAAACAAAATTCTGCGGCACCACGCATGAGGTTGTAGGCGTATTTGTCTAAAAAAACCTTGTCTTGCGTAAATGTGTAATGCTCCCACAAATGCGTTGCTAACCAAGCACCGCCCATATTCCAGTTTGCCCACGATGGACTGCCTTCGCCGTAGTTGCCAACTGGGTTTGACATCGCCCAAATATCGGAATTATGCGCCACCGCCCAACCTTTGGCATTGTAGAAGTTTTTAGCCGTTGCTGCGCCTGTTTTCGATAAATTTTCGATAAAACCAAGCAAAGGTTGGTGCATTTCGGACAAATTACAGGATTCCACCAACCAATAGTTCATTTCTGCATTGATATTGGTTGTGTAATTACTGCTCCACGGCGGGCGCAAATAAGGGTTCCAAATGCCTTGCAAATTGGCAGGCACTCGCGGTGTACGGGAACAGCTGATTAATAAATAACGCCCAAAATTGAAATACAAGGCTTCAAGACTTGGGTCTTTTGCCCCATCTCGATAAGCTATCAAACGCTCTTCGGTTGTGCCATTAGCCGTTGGATTACCATTGATTTTTAATTCTACTCGATTGAAAAAAGACTGATAATCTTTAAGGTGGTCTTTTTTAAGTTGTTCAAAGTCAACGATTTGCGCTACACTTAGATTTTCTTTCGCTATCGCAAAATCTAAATTACCCCCCTCAGTATTTTTATCAAAACCTTTAAAATTTGTTCCAATTGAAATGATTATCAATGCCTCGCTGCCTTTGTCAATCCCAATTGTCGAATCGGTTGTGACAAGCGTTCCGTCCTGCTTTATAATTTTAGTCATGGCGGTAAAACGTGTTCCTTTCGTGTCATCAAAAACAACGGGATTGGGTTTATTACGATAACTTGGTTCAGCATGGACAGGCGCACGACCAGTTGACGTAAGTATTTGATTATCAACCTCATTTTTATAATTCAAAAGACTATTGAAGCGGATATTGAAAGACAAAGCCCCTTTTTGACTCGCCTTCAAACGAATGACCATGACTTGATTAGGACTTGAAACAAAATACTCTCGGGTGTAAGTAACACCACCTATATTATATTGTGTCGTAGAAATCGCTTCATTCAGATTCAAAGTCCGTTTGTAATACGTTGCTTCTCCTTCGTGTTTCATGTCCAAAAACAGCGTTCCCAAAGGCGCATAAGATCCTGAAAATTTGCCTTGCAATTTTTTATTCAAACTGTCCGCCAAACGATAATTTTCGTCTTTTAACGCCTGTCTTACTGAGGGGAGGTGTTTGTAAGCTTCTGGATTGATACTTTTAGAATCCACAGGTTCACCCGACCACAAGGTGGCATCGTTCAGAAAAATCTTATCCGATTGAACGCCACCATGCACCGTTGCGCCCATTTTACCGTTGCCGAGAACAAGACTTTCCTCAAAAAACTCAGCAGGTTTGGTGTACATCAACACCTTATCGGATTGTGCTTGACTGTTGAATGCAAGGCAAAAAAGAAATAATACTTGCGTAATGGTTTGCTTCATAATTGGACTCATTTTTATAAAAAAAAGGCAGTTAATCAAAGAGAAACTGCCCCAACCCTAATTAGAATGTATGAAAAAATATTTTTGAACATTAAGGGATTGAGAAAATAAATAACAAATGATGAACTTAATAAAACATTATAAATCAATGTCTTACAAATTCATCATTCATCATTCATCATTCATTATTTATCATTCATCATTAACTTTAAAGGTTCTTCTTTTTTATCTCCGAAACAGCAAAATCTGCCGCCCGTGCTGTCAATGCCATATAGGTAATGGACGGATTGACGCATGAAGAAGAAGCCATCGCTGCCCCGTCAGTAACAAACACATTTTTACAAGCATGAACTTGGTTAAACGCATTCAAAACCGAAGTTTTAGGGTCACGACCCATGCGGGCTGTACCCATGTCGTGGATGCCCAAACCCAAATGCGTGTCTGAGCGATTGTTACCAGATATGTTTTTGAATCCCGCTGCGTCAAGCATTTCCATTGCTGAGTTCATCATATCCTTACGCATGGCAATTTCGTTTTCACCAAAAGCGGCATCAAACACAATCATCGGCACGCCCCATTTGTCTTTTTTATCGTTGTCAAGATACATACGATTATTAGGGTTTGGCAACACTTCGCCGAAACCACCAAAACCTATTGTCCAACTACCTGGTTTTGTCAAATCTTCCTTGAAAGTTGCGCCAAAACCGTCCATATTCACACCTCTGTTCCAACCCGCACGGCTTGCGCCACCTTGATAACCGAAGCCACGTAAGTACGATTGCTTGTCGCTACCCCAGTTCCTAAAACGCGGAATGTATAAGGCATTTGGGCGTTGCCCAAAGACATAATCGTCTTCAAAACCGTCAATTGTGGCACTTGCGCCTACACCCAAGTGATGATCCATGATGTTGCGTCCGACTTGGTCGCTGTCGTTGCCCAAACCTGTTGGGAAACGATGTGACTTAGAATTGAGCATCAAACCCGCTGTATTCATCGAACCCGCATTGAGGAAAATGACTTTGGCGAAATACTCTTTTACTTCCATCGTCTTTTGGTTTACGACCCGCACACCCGTTGCTTTTCCCTTCTTTTCGTCATAAATAATCTCTGAAACAATGGAATCATGCAGCGTTGTCAAGCGTTTTGTCCTGTTTGCTGCTGGAATCGAACCCGACAAGGAGCTGTAATAAGCACCATAAGGACAACCACGCGCGCATTTGTTGCGGTATTGGCATGAGGCTCTGCCCAAATCCAAATGCTCTTTTTGCGGCTGTGTCAAGTTGGCAACCCGACCGACAGTCGCAGGGCGATTCATCTTTTCCATCAGCTTTTTCTTGAAATACAACTCTGGTGCAGACAAAGGCATAGCAGGGAGGAAATGACCATCAGGCAATACATCTAAGCCTTCTTTTTGACCGCTGATGCCGACAAATTTTTCGACATGGGTGTACCATTTTTCCAAATCTTGGTAGCGAATAGGCCAGTCAACGCCGATATTTTCTTTGGCATTGGCTTCAAAGTCTTGCTTGTTCCAACGATAGGATTGTCTGCCCCAGTGCATTGATTTTCCGCCTGTGTGATAAGCTCGAATCCAGTCAAAAGGGCGTTTTTCAATGAATGGATTGTCTTTGTCGTTGGTAAAAAATTCGGCTGTTTCTTCATTGACCAAGCCGCCAAAACGTTTATTTGACCAATGTTCTTCGGCTGAATAAGCTGTTACCTTTCCACGATGTTGGAAATCCCAAGGTTCTTTCATGGCTGTATCATAATCTTCAATGTGTCTGACTTCACGACCGCGTTCAACCATCAATACTTTCAGACCGCGTTCGGTCAATTCTTTGGCAGCCATACCGCCTGTCATACCTGAGCCAACGACTATGGCATCGTAGGTATTTTTTTTCTGCGCATCTATATTTAGATTCATTGTCTTGTTGTTCTATTTTTGTTTAAAAGAGAGAAAATATTTACTTAATGGATAATATCAAGAAAATTATCCATTATCAACTTTCCATTATCCATTAATCAATACGCATACGCCTTTTGATTGGGTTTTAATTTAATATTTTCCAATTTTGACGGTATTTGCACATACTCAAACGAGTCTTTGATACCGACTTCGGAAGTGAAATAGCCCAAAAGCGTCAATTCTTTCATCAAACGCCAGAACGGTAAGCCTTCGGCTTGGGCTTTCATGATTTCTTTGTCGTCGTTGTCACCCATTTTGGTTTGTTTGACTTGACGGGCTTTCATCACTTCTTTGGTTTCGGCTTCTACTTTTGTCAGCATCGCCGTCCGTTTGGCAGCATCCATGTCTAAAAACTTGGATTGTTCCAAAGACGATACGCCCACCATAAAACTGGTGTGTTCGGGTTCATAATAACAGTCTTTGAGCATCATTTCGATAAAGGCTGGAACACCTGCATCTTTTGCACCCGAAGTACTCGTTTTAGGAATAATCATCTCGGCAACTTCGGCAACGATTTTTCTTTGCAATTCCGATAAGTTAAAAAGCACCCCCTCAGTATTTTGGACAAAAGGCTGTTCCCACCGACTCATCGCCATGAGAGTAGGTGCGGAGAATGTGCCGCCTAATAGTATGGCGACTTTTTTAATGGCATCTCTTCTCTTCATAATTTTTATATTTTTTAAAAATTCTAATTTTATTTTAAAATCAAATGAATGGGAAATATAGCTTTTTTTTACAAAATTTCGTCTAAATGCCTTCTTTCTCTTTTAAAAAACGCCAATAGGGTTGTAAGAACATCCTTTTGAGGTTTCAAAAAAAAACATTCTCGTTTTTTTAGAATTAAAATATTGCCCCCCTCAGTATTTAAGGGAAAAATATCTTTACCAAAACATATAAAATCGAAGGGCACAACAAACAACCCAAACCTGTATAAAAAGTAGCGGTCATTGCCCCATAAGGCACGAGTTTAGGGTCAGTAGCGGCTAAACCTGCGGCAACACCGCTTGTCGTTCCCCCTAAACCACCAAAAATCATAGCGGATTGGGGGTTGTTTAAACCAATATATTTCGCAATAAAAGGCGTACCAATTGTCACCAAAATAGCCTTGACAACACCTGTGGCAATACTTATGGCAATCACATCAGAAGTTGCCCCAACAGCCGTACCCGTTACTGGTCCAACGACGAAAGTACAGGCACCCGCACCAATTGTCGTAATGCTTGCCGCATCGTGATAACCCATGCCAAAAGCAATACCCGCACCCGCAATAAACGACAATATGATGCCGACAAAAAGAGAAACGACACCCGCCAATCCTGTCTTTTTAATAATCGCAAAACTCGCACCCATTGCCGTTGAAACAATTGTAAAGTCGCGAAACATTGCACCACCCATCAATTCAAAACCAGACAGTTGCGGGATGTCCGCAATGCCTTTTTTACCGCCTGTCAGTACGCCGCCAATGTATGCCAAAACGAGACCAGCGAAAATAGCGATGGCAGAACCTGGTAACTTCTTGTTTGTCAATGTTTTAGACAATCCTTCAGAAGCGTACATGATGATGCCGACAACTAAAAAAGCAACGATTAAACCGTTTTTTATCAATACTGTTGTGATATAATCCATGATTTAGGACTCGTGTTTAGTGAGTTTGGAAATAAGCGGCATCATTGCCACACAGATAACAACAGGGATAATACCCGCCAATAAAGCCACCATACCGCTTGATAATGCCATTTTTACATTCTGTATGGCAGACATTGCGACAATAACAGGGATGTACATTTTACTCCAAAACAGGACACCTTCTTCCATTTCTTTGGCGAAAAGTCCTCGTTTTTCTAACCAATTTTGGGATAAAATAAGCAATATCATGGCAAAACCGACACCTCCGACGTTGGCATCGATATGCAGCCACCTGCCTAATGTTTCTCCTGTAAGTTGCCCAATTATGAAGCAACCTGCTAATAGTGCGACACCTCTAACTAACATAATTTTTTATTTTATGATGAAATATGAATGATAAATGATGAATTTACTGAGGGGTAAAAATTCATCATTTATCATTCATATTTCATCATTTTTTTAACGTCGTTTTTAGTTACTTTTCCCATTGCGTTACGGGGTAATTCTACTATTAATTTGTATCGTTTGGGGGTTTTGTAAGGCGGCATTTGAGTTCGCATCCATGCGTTAAGTTCTTGAATATCAATGTCTTCTTGTTTGGGTACAATCGCTGCAACCACCAATTCGCCCCATTCCTCATCGTCAATACCGACTACAGAGCAGTCAGATACTGAGGGGTGGGTTCGGAGGACTTCTTCGATTTCCAAAGCCGAAATTTTGTAGCCGCCAGACTTGATGATGTCCACAGAGTTTCTACCGAGAATGCGATAGCCCCCCTCAGTATCCACGGTTGCCACATCGCCCGTTTTGAACCAACCGTCTTTTGTAAATGATTCAGCTGTCGCTTCGGGTTTGCGCCAATATTCGTTGAAAACAGTTGCCCCTTTTACTTGAATTTCACCTGTTTCGGTTGAGGCAATTTCATTGTCTTGTTCATCTGCCAAACGGATTTGGACGCTTGGCAATGGATAACCGACATGACCCGCATACCGTTTGCCGCGATAGGGATTGCTCAAACCCATACCGATTTCAGTCATGCCGTAGCGCTCTAACAGTGTGTGTTGGCTTATTTTTCCCCACTTTTCCATGACAGAAACGGGCAAAGCGGCAGAACCAGAAACCATAAAACGGAAGGCTGCCATTACCTTGCCCAATTCTTTTTGTTCATCATTTGGCAGGTTTTCCCAATGCGTAATGAGTTTAAAATAAATGGTTGGCACAGCCATAAACACATTGATATTGCCTTCTTTGAATTTGTCAAAAAGGTCTTTCGCAGAAAAAGAGGGTAAAAAATCACAACACGCACCCGCCCACAAAGCGCAACTGACAATATTAACAATACCATGAACATGATGCAATGGCAAAATGCAAATCGTATAGTCGTTTTCTGACCATTCCCAAGCCTCGATGAGGGATGAAATTTGTGCATTGAGGCTGCGATGTGTCGTAACGACACCTTTTGGCAAATTGGTTGTACCGCTTGTGTAGAGTATCATAGCGCGACGGGTTTCATCAATATTTGGCAAAATGCACCCCTCAGTATCCGATGCCTTTTTGTCCAAATCATCAACGCCCAAAACGATAAAACGCAAGCCTTTTTCAATCGCCAAAGGTTTCAACAAGTCGGCATATTCCCGAGAAACAACCAGAATAGTCGCATCTGAATTCTCAATAGTGTAACGCAATGAGGGCAAAGGATAAGTCAAACACAAAGGCACGATGATGCCTCCTGCTTGCCAAATACCCCATTGGACACGGACATAATCGAAGCCTGGCGATACCATGAAAGCCACCCGCGTCTCATTGAGGTCAGTTGCCCCCCTCAGTAAAACATGGGCAAAAAGTGCTGATTCATCCAATAATTCTTGAAACGAATAGGAGTGCCGATTACTGACAATAGCTGTTCTATGGCGGTGTTTGCGCGCTTGTTGAACAATGTTTAGCATATATTCTTGTTGTTAGATTTTTCGTTTGGATATATCAACAGCAATATTAATTAAAAACATTTATCCTCTTTACTGAGGGGGTATTTTATTTTGAGTGCTTTGCTTGAAAATAGCTCAACGCCCTCAAATTGGAAAAAAAAAGGGTCAGATACTTATATTTCAAAGTATCTGACCTTAATAAAACTAAAAGTTAATAGCTAAAAGCTAAAGATTACTCATTTGGTTACTTGTAATTTTCTCATTAATACACGTTTACCTTGTGCTTGTACTTTGACGAGATACAGACCTGTCGGTAGCTCGGTGACATCCAAACGATACGGTGCAGCTGTTGCTTTTTGAATATTATATTGTTGCACCGCTTTGCCCAGCATATCTGACAATACAAGGGTTACTTGCCGACCTTCAAAAGATTTCAAATCTATCCATGCCTCGTTGTCTGCAGGGTTCGGATAAATTGTAAAGTCAATTGTTTTTTGAAGGTTGACTTTTTCAATGGCTGAATAGGTCACATCTCCATTGTGATTGGTCAGTTTGATGCGGTAGAAATTAACACCTTCACTCGGTACGATATCATAAAAAGTAAGGTATTGCAAGGCTTCTTTTGTGCGTACATTTTGCCTAACTTCTACTGTTTCAAAAACATCAGACTCTTCATTACGCTTTTCTAATGTCCAAAAACCCGTTTTCGTACCTTGATTTGTTACAAAAGAGATAACATTGCGCACATATTCAGCATGAACACGTATATCAGCTGTCACACTTTCACTGTTCGTGATGGAAGATGGAATGGGCATTGAACAATCATAAGTATTCCAAGTGATATACTTGCCTGTACTTTCTAATTTTTCAACGATATACCAACCCGTCATGATACTCATGCGGCTTTCACCACCATTGACTTTGAGTTTACCATTTGGAATCATGACATTGGCCGTTACCATTGAGTTATCCCCTTTGACAGTGAACTTCTCTTCATCACCTTTATTATCACCCAAATAGAAGGTAACTTTTGGGCCATTGACATTGATGTAGCAATCTG
This sequence comes from Saprospiraceae bacterium, assembly GCA_031367705.1. Taxonomy (GTDB): domain Bacteria; phylum Bacteroidota; class Bacteroidia; order Chitinophagales; family Saprospiraceae; genus JAAFJT01. Next base: position 8,377 of record JANLQI010000267.1, read on the forward strand.
CATCAATTTTTACTTTGTCTTTCACTTTTACAGAAGTTGGGTTCGTGAAATAGACATTGGTCGTATTGACGCTTTTTTTACCCCCTTTAATATCTAAGTCTTCCATATTGATAACTGTACTGCTGAAAGTCACTTGCGCCCCTTCTTCGATACTGATTTTACCAAAATTATTCCCTTGTATGGTCGCCACAACACCTTTTTTGATGGTTAGGTCTTTGTAATTACCTGCCAATACCGTGTTCGTACTCACACTATAATTACTCAAACCAGAAGTGTTACCGTTATACATATAGAATGTTGGATTCGGGCCGCCTGTAGCTGGAGTATAAACTCTGTTTGATACACTCGAAGGCAGGTCGAAATCAATGTTTTTCGCTGTTACTGTGTATGGATTCAGAACATCGTACTTTTTGAATGATGCTTTGCCATCGGCTGCGGTTACACCGATATCGCCATTGATGTAGTTGTATTCACCGAATTTCACTTCTTTGGCTGCATAAATGATGAAGCTTGTTGGATTCTGATCATCGTTGACAAGGACAGTATAAGAACAAGTTTTTGTATTGCCTACTGCATCTACAGCTGTCCATGTAACGGTTGTCGTGCCGACATACAATTTTATACCCGCTAAAGAAGTTCCTGAACCGGTTGTCGCTCCGCTTAACACATACGTAGGTACTATGATATCGCAATTGTCTTTAGCTTTGGCATTGAATTCAATATCCACGACAGTGTAAGTACATAGACCTGGATTCGTATTGCGGCTCGCAGATGATGGACAAATAGTAAAGGTTGGTTTTTCGGTATCATTAACTGTAACGGTAAAGCTACATGTGGTTTTGTTACCACAAGCATCAGTTGCTGTCCATTTAACTGTGGTGGCACCTTTTTCAAAAACAACACCCGCTAATGTGGTGCTACCTGTGCCCGCTGTCACGCCACTGAGTTCATACGTCATCACTGGAGTACTGCAATTGTCTTTTGCCGTTGCATCAAATTCATTACTCGCAGCAGTATAATTACATACGCCTGCATTTGTACTTCTTACTTTCGCAGTTGGGCACAATGTGAACGTTGGTGCTGTATTGTCTTTAACCGTAATGGTTTGATACTGAGGGGGTGCTGCATTGCCACATTTATCCATCAAATTCCAAGTACGGGTGATGGTATAAGTACCTTGGCAATTTTGTACAACTGCATCACTGTAAGTTGCATTTAGACCCGTTGAACAGTTGTCACTCTCATTGGTTACATCACTGGCTAAACCTGTGGGCGAATCATTGACATTACAACTTGCATCTTTATACAAAGTGATGTCAACAGGACGAGTGAACGTAGGTGCTGTGTTGTCAAGTACCGTAATTATTTGTACTTGGTCGGCTGCGGCATTACCACATTTGTCAACCAAATGCCATGTCCGCGTGATGATATAAGTGCCTTCGCAAGTGCCTGCGTTTGTCACATCGGTATAAGTGGCTTCGATGCCTGTTGAGCAATTATCCGCTTCATTGGTTACATCGCCTGTATTGACGACGGTTGTATTCGCCTTGCAATTCGCATCTTTATACAAAGTGATGTCAATAGGACGAGTGAACGTAGGTGCTGTATTGTCAAGTACAGTAATTATTTGTACTTGGTCGGCTGCTGCATTGCAACATTTTTCAACCAAATGCCATGTCCGCGTGAAGGTATAAGTGACTTCGCAAGTGCCTGCGTTTGTCAAATCGGTATATG
>JANLQI010000407.1:0-3650 GCA_031367705.1 Saprospiraceae bacterium
TTTTTGAATGCTTATGCAAAGCTAATATAAAGTATAGATTTTTTTCTTTAAATATATATAAAACTGTAAATTTATTTTACCCAAAACGAACGGCGAGTCCAAACCTGAACCCGCCGCTAAAACACAAGTATAAGTGAACACATTTAATCAAGCGGAACACGCCATGCAATCTGGATCATCCAAACTACAAGCATTCGGAAAGTTTTCGGCTTCTTGAATCTCCTTTGCCGTAATGGTTTTCACAGCAGAAAAATCAATGACCACTTGGTTTGGTATTTCTTCAACCAAAGTCGGACTGGACATCAAATTTACTGAGGGGGTCAAAACATCTGCATGTTCCCCTACCCTTACGCGCTGATGTTTGGCAGACAGCGTAAATTTGATTGGGTCGGCAGCAGGTCTTGTCCGCAAATAGTACATACCCGTTTTCAAACCTTTTTGCCATGCGTAGAAGTGCATCGAAGTCATTTTCGAAAAGGTCGCCGATTCCATGAACAAATTCAAGGATTGCGATTGACAAATAAACGCACCACGGTCGGCAGACATATCAATAATCGCTTTCATCGATAGTTCCCACGATGTTTTGTACAAAGCCTTCAACACATCAGGCAAACCTTCGATGTTTTGGATGGAACCATTGGCAGCGATGATGATTTGACGCGTTTCGTCGTTCCATAAACCCAAACGCACGAGGTCATTGAGCAAATGTTTGTTGACCACAATGTGTTCGCCCGACAAAGTGCGACGTGTGTAAATATTCGTCGTATAAGGTTCAAAACACTCGTTATTGCCCAAAATCTGTGAAGTCGAAGCCGTTGGCATCGGTGCTAATAACAAAGAGTTACGTGCGCCAACTTTTTGAACTTTCTCCCTCAAACTTGTCCAATCCCAACGTTTTGAAGGCTTAACGCCCCACATATCGAATTGAAACTCACCTTTACTGAGGGGGCTGCCCGGGAACGATTCATAGTGACCCAACTTTTCTGCCAATGCCACAGACTCGGTCATAGCTGCAAAATAAATCGTTTCAAATATATCTTTATTCAATTGTCTCGCCTCGATGCTGTCAAAAGGCATACGCATCATAATGAAAGCATCCGCCAAACCTTGAACACCCAAACCAATCGGACGGTGTTTGAAATTGGAGTAACGAGCCTCTGGAATCGGATAATAATTGATGTCAATAATTTTATTCAAATTCCTTGTCACCACGCGGGTAATCTCATACAACTTTTGGAAATCATACTCTTGACGCTGAACATTCACATATTTCGGCAACGACAAAGAAGCCAAATTACACACTGCTACCTCGTCTTTTGAGGTGTATTCCATGATTTCTGTACACAAATTCGATGAGCGAATCGTACCCAAATTCTTTTGATTCGACTTTTTATTCGCTGCGTCTTTGTACAATATATAAGGTGTACCCGTTTCGATTTGTGATTCTAAGATTTTATTCCACAATTCACGAGCCGCAACGGTCTTACGTGCTTTACCCTCACGCTCGTATTGATGATACAAAGCCTCGAACTCGCCACCATAAGTATCAAACAATTTTTGCGCTTCGTTTGGACAAAACAGCGACCATTGTTTGTCATCTCTGACTCGTTCCATAAACAAATCAGGCATCCATAGCGCATAAAACAAATCTCTTGCACGCATTTCTTCTTTGCCATGATTCTTTTTCAAATCCAAAAATTCAAAAATATCCGCGTGCCATGGTTCGAGATACATCGCAAATGCGCCTTTTCTCTTTCCACCTCCTTGGTCAACATAACGTGCGGTATCATTAAATACTTTCAACATCGGAATAATACCATTCGATTGTCCGCCCGTTCCTTTGATATAAGAACCTGTCGCCCGAACATTGTGGATTGACAAACCAATGCCGCCTGCCGATTGTGAAATCTTTGCACAACGTGATAATGTCTCAAAAATGCCTGAAATAGAGTCATCTGTAACAGATAACAAGAAACATGAAGACAATTGTGGCTTAGGTGTACCCGCATTGAACAAGGTTGGCGTGGCGTGAATAAACCATTTTTCTGACATCAGATTATACGTTTCAATCGCAGAATCAATGTCTTCGCCATGAATACCGACCGACACACGTAGGAACAATTGCTGAGGACGTTCGACGATTTTTCTATCCATTCTGAGCAAATAAGAGCGTTCCAAAGTCTTAAATCCGAAATAATCGAACTCATAATCGCGGTCATAAATGATGGCTGCGTCGAGTTTATCTTTATTTTTCTGAATGATTTTATGGGTTTCTTCACCAATCAACCCTGCTTTGTCGCCTGTTTTAGGGTCAATATAGTTGTACAAGTCTTTCATCGTGCGAGAAAACGACTTGTCTGTGTTTTTATGCAAATTCGACACGGCAATACGGGCTGCCAAAACCGCGTAATCGGGATGTTGCGCTGCCAAAGAAGCCGCTGTCTCTGCTGCCAAGTTATCCAATTCTGTCGTCGTAACACCGTCGAACAAACCTTGAATCACTTTCTTTGAAATTTCGATGTAGTTTACGAGTGGATTCAACCCGTAACACAATTTTTTAATCCGCGCCGTGATTTTGTCAAAGCTGACATCTTCGCGCTTGCCGGTTCTTTTTATTACTTGCATATTTTTATTGTTTTGTATTTTTAATTTTAGTGTGAATAGATATATTAGGATTTTTTATTTTTTCAGTGTTTTTATTGGGTATCAATCAATCTTAGTTAGCTTTTATAATTCGATGCACAAACCATTTTAACTATTAATTTTTATTTATAAATAAATACTGACGTGTTAAGTCTATTTGGTTTATTAATTCGTATATTTTATCAATTGGTTCAATAATTGAAAAACCCGAATTTTGAGTAACTGTAAATGTTTTACCTCTGTCTGTAAAAGGAATTAACTGTGTTACAATACCTAACAGAAATACATTATCTTCTTGAATTTCAATAATAGGACCACCACTATTACCAAAAAAAGAAGGACAATCTACAATTAGCGTTTTGTTTCTTCGATATTTTCCTGCCAAAATACCTTTTCTCAAAAGTGGTCTATTGAAATCGTATTGTATATTTTCTTGCAGTCCTAAAGATTTTGGATAGCCAATCATAAAAATATCATCACTAATTCTTGCTTGATCAAATTTCAATATTTCAGTTAAATCAAATCTGCTAACAAAGCTTGACTTGTCCCGTTTGATAAATGAATTATATTTAATCGCTACTGATTTAGCTGAATCTTTTTTTTGAATACTACCTATTCTTGCAACCATAATATCCGCATTTATACTATAACACAAATTACCTGAATTCCATAGTCCTGCAAAATCAACTGTCATAATATTCGCTTCAGAACTATCTGAATCTTTTGAATAAAATTTGACAATCCCTGATGTATCGATAAGTCTATTTTCAACTATTTGTCCAGTAGAAGCCATAAATCTTTCGTGAAAAACAACATGTCGTGCCGTAACCAAATAAATATAATTAGAATCTGATAGAAAAAAGCCAGATCCCGACGCACCGATATTAGGAAACTCGATTAACACTGCTTTTTCTAAATAAGATTCTGATATCGTATATTGAGCTTTAAGTACAAAGCTCAATAAAACAAAAAAAAATATGAAAAATTGCGTTTTTTGAAACATAGTG
>JANLQI010000415.1:0-9482 GCA_031367705.1 Saprospiraceae bacterium
AAAAAAGAATTTGAAAAAACTTTAGAAGATGATGTATTTTTTCGAGAAACTAGAATCAATTATATTGTTCTAACAGATATCGATAGCATAACAGAACCTCTTAATAATAATAATCAGTCTTTTAATTACATCGCTGTTAATTTGATTCTTTTTAGTCAGCTACATGATTTTGATTCAATAGAAAATTATGTCGTGACAAGACTAAATACTGAACTTAATATTATTCCAAATATTAGCCATAAACTCAACAAGCCGATGCTCAAGACTTGTAATGAAATAGATGCGTTTTATTCATAAAAACTATTCTTTGTTAGGCCAAGAGTAATTGATAAAAAACTTAAAAGAATAAACTTGTTATTTCTACCATTTTAACCTAACCGTAGGTGAAATTAGAGTATGCAAAACATTAACCTTACTATAAAATGAATCATCAGCATTTTGTAATATGAAAAAAAACAAAGCTATGTCTGATAAAAAGAAAGCGCAACCCAAAGAAAAAGCCCGTATGCACCCACGTAACAAACATCGGGAACGCTATGATTTCAAAGCATTAATTGGCGCTTGTCCCGAATTAGCCCCTTTTGTGCAATTGAATATTCACAACGACGAATCTATCAATTTTTCTGACCCTGAAGCGGTCAAAATGCTGAATAAAGCATTGTTAAAGCATCATTACGATATTGACAATTGGGATATTCCAGAAGGTTATTTATGTCCACCGATTCCTGGCAGAGCCGATTATATTCATCACATTGCAGAGGTTTTGAGCCGATATAATTTTGGCAAAATACCCACAGGTCAACAAATAAAATGTTTGGATATTGGGGTAGGAGCGAACTGCGTTTATCCAATTATTGGTCACAAAGAATACGGTTGGTCATTCATAGGTGCCGATATTGATGCTACAGCGATTGAATCTGCGAAGAAGATTTTAGCTTCAAATCCGTCGCTCGAAAGCCATGTTGAATTGCGGTTGCAAGAGAAGCCCAAAGATATTTTTTACGGCGTTTTGGACAGAGAAGAACGCATTGACGTGATGATTTGTAATCCACCTTTTCATACCTCGCTTGAAGATGCCCAATCGGGAACGCTTAGGAAATTGAATAATTTGAATCCCCAAAAGGAGAAAATAACTGAACCTGTCTTAAATTTTGGCGGACAAAACAATGAGTTGTGGTGTGAAGGCGGCGAAGTTGCATTTGTAGAACAAATCGTTCGCCAAAGCCAACGATTTTCACAAACGTGTTTTTGTTTTTCGACATTAATTTCCAAACAATCGCATCTCAAAAGCGTTTATGCCGCCTTAAAAAAAGCGGTTGCCTTGAATGTCAAAACCATTGAAATGGGGCAAGGCAACAAGACCAGTCGTATTGTTACATGGACGTTTTTGAATCGGGAACAACAGCAGTTATGGCGTGAAGCACGTTGGAAATAGCTTAAAGATACCCCCTCAGTATTTGCTGAAAAAAGTGTTGTTTTTGGAGGAAATTATCAAAAAAGCATTAATTTTGTTTAATGCTGCAATAGCATACCATAATAGGTTTTTATTTAAAATTTTAGATTTTCGCCTTAAATTTCAATAAATGCACTTAGTAAAAACAGAAAATGAAACTTTAATTAGGATTCCTAATACGCTGTTAAGTAGCAGTGAGGTTCAGGCATTTATACATTTTTTGGAAAAAAATAGTGAAAAGAAATTTGCCAATAAAGTAATAAAAGTCCAAGAACAATTTGAAACGCTGTTCCAAAAATGGAAATCAGAAACGGCTTTACTTTCTTCTGCCACAGCTATTGTTTCACATCCTACGTATCTTAAAATCATTGATATGGGTGAGCGTGTCCTCCCATTTATGCTTATAAAATTACAAAAAGACCCTCAACATCTTTTTTTTGCGCTTCATCAGATCCCCGTTCCGTATGCCCACGAAGGCGACCTTGAAAAGATGACAGCCGATTGGTTAAACTGGGGTTATAAAAAAGGTTATCTTAATCCTGCATGGTTCTGTTACATTAGTAATGAAAAAGAAATCAACCGTAAAGTCTAAGCAATAGAAGTAAAAATCACCCTAAAAACCCCAGTATTTCCTCCCAAACATTCCTCAAAACAGGCACTCCCGCCACCAAATTCTTTTCCCGCGTTTGTAAAACTCGTTCCCCAGGAAAGGTAATTTTATGCGAATCATCAATAGCAACAGATTGATGATAGTCGTCAATAATATTGTTAATAATCTGCGAAATACTTGAATAATTGCCCAATTTCGTAGTGTCAATAGCAATATAGACTTGCGAAGAAGCTATTTCCGCCGCTTTTTGAGTGATTTCATAGGTGGCTAAACCGCTCGACAAAACAGTGGCTAAAATATCCAACAACAAAGACAAACCTGCACCTTTCCAATAACCAACAGGAATAGACCGCCACGATTCGAGTATCAAATTTGGGTCATCCGTTAAGTTGCCGTCTTTATCATAACCACCCGCAACAGACAATTTTTCATTTTTCATAGCAGCCGATTCCATTGCACCAAAGGAAAATTGAGACATTGCCATGTCCAAAACAATGGCTTCGTCTTTGTAAGGAATAGCCAAAACCAAGGGGTTATTGCCCAATTTAGCATTTGTTGCGCCCCAAGCGGGCATATTAGCGGTCGTATTTGTCCAGCCAATAAATACAAAACCTGCCTTAGCCGCTTGCCAACCATAAGTGCCGCCACGCATCCAATGATTGGTATTTGCCAACGCCACGCAACCAATACCATGTTCTTTGGCTAATGCCATCACTTTGTTGGTGGCATTGATAGCGTTTGAAGGCCCTGCGCCGAGATTGCCGTCCCATTGTTCAATGCCGCCAAATTTATGTATCAAAGTTGGCACAGCATTAGGTATGACAAAGCCTTGTTGAATGTATTGAACAAACCGAGGAAAACGATTGACACCGTGCGTATAGATGCCATCAACGCTGTTTTGGGTGAAAACAACCGCACATTCGGTCGCTTTTTCTTGTGGAAAACCATTTTTCAATAAAATTGTTTCAAAAGTTGACTGCATCTCTTTTGCGGATACAATGATGGAATCGTTTTGTGTGGACATGATTGTATAGATTTATGTTTTTTTTAAAATCATACAAAAGTAAAGTTAGAGTCTCAATAATTACTATTTTCCTCTTTTTTATTCCTTATTTGTCCGATTGTAAAGATAAATTTCTATCAATTTAGGACAACAAGCATATAGTTATTCTTGGATAAAGTACATACTTTTGTACAAGTGATTATTGTACACAACATATCGTTTACTGAAATGAAGTTCCCGTTTTGTAAAATGAATAAATACCAAATTACATCATGACTAAAAAAATCGTTCTAAATTTTTCCAATATGGATTACGAAGTTGAAGGGGTTGACTATCGCTACAACAACGAGCGTCCGCCTGTTTTTTATACCAATGCCATTGTGAAAGTACCTGAAAAATACTTCAAAGAATCCATCAGCATCGGACTTCCTTTGGATAGAACTATGGAATTTGTGGAAAAACACAATGCGGGCATGGCAAAATACGTCCAAAAAGTCCTTGAAGGCTACAGCGACCAACCCGAAAGCGAACTATTGGCTTTTCAGTCATTAGAATACGATGGCTTTGATTTGAAACAGTTTATGATTTATATGCTGTCGGAATTGAATATTGAGATTGAAAAAACGTAGAGTAATGATGAAATATGAATGATAAATGATGAATTTACTGAGGGGGTATCACACAGGCGGCCAGCCAGTTGGAAACTGCCCAAACACCGTGCGGTACGCTTGAACGACTTTTGGCGGCGGCTTATACAAGGCATCTTCTCGTTCTTTAGCATTGATTTCATCAATTTTGGCTTTGAAATCGTCCTTTGCTTTTTGCTCTTCTTTTTGTTTTAGTTCTTCTTCAAGGGCTTTATTCGGGTCATAATTTTCAGGTTTGTCGGGTGTTTGACCTTTTGCAGAAGAAAAATCCACAAGACCCATTTGTGTAAAATTAAAAGTCCAATCGCAGCCTGTTTCTTTCAAACGTTTGAAAATCAATTCATAAACGGGCGAATAATCGCACACATCGTCTTCTATGGCACTATTGCCCATATAAAAATTAATATAGCTGTATTCCTTCTCACCCGCCAGATTCAACAAATCGGCAATAAAACTGGCTGAACCTCGAAATGAACCAAGATGATACACCTTGTTATCTTTGACAACATCGTTATTGTCAGAAAAAATATCCCAAACACAATTGGCAACCGTTTCCTGAAGTTCGACGGAATAGTTAGGCGTTTCTGCTTGATAATGCGCTTTAAAGTCTTCAAAAGACTCAAATTCTTCGATATTTTCAATGCCTACCACGTTTCCCGATTTGATACGCGCCATCAATTCGTCAAGTGATTTACGTGCTTTTGCGCCTTGATAAGCATCTTCAATAGACGGAGTAGGCAGGATATAAGGCGTGTTTTCCCAACCATCGGGCGCAAGGGTATGCATCAAATCGTCGCTGGCAAAACCATCGGGGAAAAGGTCTTGAAATAATTGCTGACATTCGGCATCTGTGTATTCTTTCATGTGTTGTTTTTTTACAAAAATAGTGATTTTTCGGAAAAATGATGATTTTCAGAATTGGATTTGACAATTTTTAACTTACAATACTGAGGGGGTGTTTATTTTTGCACAAATAGAACAATATGACATTCAAATTTGAAAAAGAAGACTTTCGAGACCATTCAACTTTGGTTTTTTATAATCAAGCTATTGGCGATAACAAAGCTATGGCTTGGGAATTTGAGGACAAAGAATACATCATGGTAGATGCCTACTGCAAAAATCTAGGATGCCCATGCCAAAGCACTTTTATTATCATTGCTCCAAGAGACAAAATCGAAGAAGGCAGAGGATTTTTCTATGACTATGAGAATAAGGCATTTGAAGAATCAGAACACGATATTCCACAAAACTGGATTGAAGAAATTCAAACCGATGATGAATTACACGACATATTCCGCCAAAGGCATAAAGATATTCGCGCAGCTTTTTTGGAACAATTACAACTCGGTTTTGATACTAAAGTTGGGCGTAATGACCCTTGTTCGTGTGGGAGTGGGAAGAAGTATAAGAAGTGTTGTGGGGCTTGAAAAGGAAGTAAAATACTGAGGGGGTATAAAAAAGGAGGTCACATGTTGTGACCTCCTTTTTTGTTTAAAGATCAGTATGAGGCGTAGCCTTATAATCCATTGTTTCTTCGCCAAAAGCATAAGTGTCTGCTTCCGAAGCAGCTTGTTTTGTCTTAAAGTAGCTTGCCAATATCGGAATATCCAATATCCCTTGCAATTTTACCAAGGTTTCAAGTGTTAGGTTTTCGCTGCCTTTCACGAGTTTATTGACATATTGAGGGCTAACACCCATTTTTTCCGCTAAGTCTTTTTGAGTCCAGCCCAAATCGTCTAATTTTTCTAATATATCGAAGGCGATGTCTTGCGAAACACGCAGCCACAGTTTGTTAGCTATACACCAATTATTTTTTTCTTCCGTTTTGGTATCTATCTCAGTTACCAATGCCATGAATTTTTCTCTATTAGTCATCATAATCTTCATTTAGCCTACAATATTCGACATAAAAATTTTATTGTTGATATTTTTTGAAACATAAAGTTTTTGAAAATATTTATTTTGAGTTATAAAATGGCGAAAATACTGAGGGGTATAAAAAAGGTGGTCACGACGTGAGACCTCTTTTTTTTACTATTTGAAGGATGTACAAACAACTCGAAAACCGATAGCACTGCTGCCATCCATAGGATTCACATTCCGCCGCATCATTGTCCGACAAAATTTAGGAGCACTATAAAAACTACCTCCTCTAATCAATTTGACATAGCCATTTTTCGGACCTTCTGGATTTACTTCTTCAAATATTGGGTACTTGTCATACCAATCATTGCACCATTCTGCAACATTGCCACTCATATCATAGAGTTCTAAATTATTGGGTTCAAAACTGCCAACCGGTACGGTTTTCTTTCTATAAATACCAACTTTTGAGTAAGGCATTTTGTAAAGTTTTTCGCCATCAAAATTTATTTCATTGACATCAGCGATGTCTTTTCCATTACCAAATCGTCTGATTTTACCTTCCTCTCGTGCAGCATACTCCCATTCCGCTTCTGTTGGCAAGCGGTAGTTTTTACCTGTTAGCTTATTCAATTTCTGCAAAAATATTTGAACCGAATCCCGAGTAACACTTTCAACAGGTAAATTATCTCCTTTAAAAAAAGAGGGATTATTACCTATGACCGCAACCCATTCTTTTTGTGTTACTTCATATTTGCCGATATAAAAGCTATCAAGTGTCACACTGTGTTTGGGTTTGCTACCATAATCAGCATTAAAAATATCTCCCATGATAAATTTTCCGCCTTTGACAAAAGCCATTTCAGGTTCTTTAATTGTCGTTTTTTCATAATGTGGACCTCGTATCAATAAGAAAATGATTGGGAGATAAGAAAAGATAAAATACATAATGCGTTATTTCTACTGATTAAATTAATTCCGTTTAGGGCTTGTATATTGAAAGATAAAAAAAATGGAGAAGCCAAATAGACACCTCCAATCCATAAAATACTGAGGGGTCTATTAAGCAGCGACGCTCAAAGTTTTATCCTCAACAACTGTTATAATTTGAGCATCTAAAACGCTCTCAATTCTATAAATCGTTTTTAAATCTAAGCTATAAGAGCCTGTTAACCAATGATTAATTTCAGAATCGGATTTGTCAATAAGTCGTGCGAGGTCTTCTTTAGTTTTACCTTGTTGTTTTAAAATATTGATGATACGAACAGCAATAGCTAAGTTTTTTTCAACTTCTTTTGTTATATGGTCAGGCGTTCGCGCTGCAATTCTATCAAAGGCATCCATTTATTTTTAAATTTAAATAGTTAAATCAATGTTTTCTAAATCGAAAATTTCTATTCCTTCAAATTGAAACAGATTTTCAATCATCAGTTTGTTTATCTGTTTTCCCATACTTTTTATAAACCGAAAGTGAGGCATTAAATCAGGAGAATCTTCCGTTTTTTGAGATGTTTTTATACCGCCATTTCCTAAAATGACAATTCCTTCACTTATCCAGATGCAATAAAGGCGTAAACTATTGTGTTCAAGTTCTTGAATTTGAAGAATTCTTCTGACTCTAAAATTGGGTTTAGGTGGTAAGGCTACGGCTTCATCTTCTGGTCGGAATAGTTCAAATATAGCACCTGTTTTGTCCCCAATTGTGATTATCAGCCTATTTAAGCGGTATAGGTCATCACCTATTTCTTCTGATAGTTCAAATTTGCTAAAAAACTTATCCGTTTCATTTTGGTTATGCCCTTCAATTTGAAACGTATAATAACGCACCTTTTTGAAGGTTTTAAAGACTTGTAAATTCACATACTGTTTCATTCATAGTCAAATTTAAAGAGTTTTCTCGATTTTATGTTTTTCAAAATATTCAAATACTCGTTATTGCAAAGATACGTACGCTATTGTAAATGTGCAAACAAAAAGCCTACTTGTATTTTGAACTTTCAAAACATAAGTAGGCTTTTTGAGTGGAATACAGGGGCTATTCCTTACACATCATAATTCAAAACAGGTGCCAACCACCGTTCCGCTTCCTCCAAACCAAAGTCCTTTCGCTCCGCATAATCCTCGATTTGGTCTTTTGAAATCTGACCCAAACCAAAGTATTTTGAATCGGGATGACTGAAATACCAACCCGAAACAGCAGCCGTCGGATACATCGCAAAACTTTCGGTCAAGGTGATGCCCGCATTTTCTTCGGGTTTGAGGAGTTGCCACAAAGTGCCTTTTTCCGTGTGTTCAGGACAAGCAGGGTAGCCTGGAGCAGGACGGATGCCTTTGTATTCTTCATCATTGAGTTCCGTACTCGTTAGATTTTCTGTTTGGGCATAGCCCCAAAACTCTTTCCGCACGCGCTCGTGCATACGTTCTGCAAAAGCTTCTGCAAAACGGTCTGCCAATGATTTTAACAAAATAGCATTGTAGTCGTCAAGGTCTTTTTCAAATTTTTCGACCCATTTTTCGATGCCAATACCTGCTGTTGTTGCAAAACCACCGATATAATCTGTTTTACCGCTTGTTTTGGGTGCAATCCAATCCGTTAGGCAGTAATTCGGTTGACCAGGTGCTTTTTGATTTTGCTGGCGCAAATGGTGGAGTATCACCAAACCTTCCGAAGGTTGTACTTGTAGCTCAATATCATCATCATTAACGCTGTTCGCTTCCCAAAAACCAATGACCGCACGGGCTTGTAACCACCCCTCAGTAATGATGCGGTCAAGCATCTTTTGAGCATCGTTATAGAGTTTTGTGGCTTCCACACCGACGATTTCATCGGTCATAATGGCTGGATATTTGCCATGCAATTCCCAAGATTGGAAGAACGGTGTCCAATCAATATACTTGCGTAATTCTGCTAAGTCATAATTTTCAAAAACCTTTGTACCTAAGAAAGAAGGTTTCGGCGGCGTATATTCTGTCCAATCTACTTTCGTTTTATTGGTGCGTGCTTGGCGCAAAGTCAGATATTTTTTCGAAGACTTGCGATTGCCACGCAATACCCTAACTTGTTCATAATCAGTGCGGACAGCGTCCACGTAAGCTTTTTTTACTGAGGGGTCATCTGCGAGCAAAGAACTTGCAACAGCCACCGCTCGGCTTGCATCAAGGACGTGAACAGCGATGCCTTTTGTATAATTCGGTTCAATTTTAACCGCCGCGTGTGTCTTAGAAGTCGTCGCACCACCAATCATCAAAGGGATTGAAAAGCCTTGACGTTCCATCTCTTTGGCAACGTGTACCATCTCGTCCAAACTCGGAGTTATCAAACCAGATAGACCGATGATGTCCACATTTTCAGCCCTTGCACGTTGCAAAATCTTTTCCGCAGGCACCATAACGCCCATATCAATAATCTCAAAATTATTGCAACCCAACACAACACCAACGATGTTTTTACCAATATCATGCACGTCACCTTTGACGGTTGCCATTAAGATTTTACCTTTTGAAGAACTTTCGGTATTGCCCGTCCGCAATTTTTCCGCTTCGATAAAAGGGAACAAATACGCCACCGCTTTTTTCATAACCCGCGCAGATTTAACGACTTGTGGCAAAAACATTTTGCCCGAACCGAACAAATCACCTACGACATTCATACCGTCCATCAAAGGACCTTCGATGATACTGAGGGGGGCAGGATATTTTTGGCGCGCTAATTCTGTATCGTGTTCAATAAATTCATCAATACCGCGCACCAATGAATGGGTAATGCGTTGTTCCAAAGTGAGTTCGCGCCAAGCCAAATCCTTTACCGCTACTTTACCGCCTGTGTTTTTCAGCGATTCCGCATAAGTCGTGAGGGCATCCGTGGCGTTTGGATTTTTATTGAAAATAACGTCTTCCACAAGC
>JANLQI010000278.1:0-25019 GCA_031367705.1 Saprospiraceae bacterium
CCTTTCAAAATAAACTCATTGAGTGGCCGACGCGGCATAAGAAGGTACATATCAAATGCTTTGTTTTCCATTCGATAATCATGCACATCACCTACGACTTCTGTAAAGCCCAATTTTTGCAATACCTCAATCATTTCTTTGTTTGTGATGTCGGTTTCTTTATACACTTTTAAAATATTCATAACGCTTAAATTTAATGTAAAGCTAAAACAGCTTGCTGATTAAAAACTTGATGTATTGGAACATAGACTCGTACAAATTTATTAATTTCTGCCAAACTTTTCTTGTTTTTTCAAAATATAGCCCCAAATCAATATAGTAGTGCGAGGGCTTTTTTTTGCATCATTACAAAATAACTTTCCGAAAAGTCAATGAGACTCTTCTTTTCCTCAGATAAGTCAAGCCTTCGTATCTATCCGATTTTCTAACAGGAATACTGTGAGTCCAATCAAAACGGCTTTCGCCTTTCAAAATAATAATACTTCGGGGTTCTAATAAAATGGGAACACGCAATGTACCTTTTGAAAATTCCATAATTGCTGCTGAATTCAATGAAATAGATACGATAGTATCTTCAAAACAAGGTTCACAATCAATATGCGGGCTGATACCTTGTCCATTTTCATATTCATTGACAATCACTTGGTCGGGTATATCTCGGAACACTCCCTCAGTATAAAGCCGTTTAGCGATGCTTTCTAACCAATCCGGCAATTTTCCGATTTTCATAGACATATCAATACGCCGCGCTCTGTAGTCGTATTTATAGCCATAATGTTGAACGCGACGTTTTAAATCATTCAACCACACTTGGCTGTCAATGATTTGGATTAATGTTGTTTCTTCTTCTTTTGAAATGTAATTGGGTTGATAGGTCAACCCAGAGATTTCTATATCCTCTGTTTTGTTATCGAAAAGGCTAAATTGATTCATTTTGTTTTAATTTTTGGGTTCAAAATTAAAACATTTAATTTATTTTAAAAACAAAAAGGTCAGATATTTTTAAATATCCAATCTTTTTGTTTTACTTAACTAAAAACTCATTTCAATAAACTAGTAACGCGACTCAATGCAATTGCCAACCCCTCAGTATCCACACCTCCCGCCGTTGCAAAAACTACCGAACCGCCGCCGCCACCTTTAATCTCCTTACCCAATTCTTTAACCATCGCACCCGCATTCCAGTTTTTAGCTTTTGCCAAATCAGGGCTGATGCAAATCGTCAATTGCGGTTTGTCATTATTGACCGTTCCAAAAACGATGACCGCATTGCCGATTTCTTTTTCAAGATTCGTCGCCAATGTTTTCACAGCATTCACATCACTCAATGGAATTTGTTTGATGAGAATATTAACCCCCTCAGTATCAACGAATTGCGCGCGCAAATCTTTCTGCAAACCAGCCGCTTGTTCGATGTGCATTGCTTCTATTTGCTTACGCAAAGCCTTGTTGTCGTCCTGTAAATCAGCGACACGTTGCGCTGTATTTTTAGGATTTTTGAAAATATCACGTATCGCATTCAGTTCTGAAACTTCACTGTTGAGGTAAGCCTCTGCACCATCGGCTGTTACGCCTTCAATGCGACGTACACCCGCAGCCACAGCCGATTCTGCAACGATTTTGAACAAACCAATCTCGCCTGTCGCTTGCACATGCGTACCGCCACACAATTCGATACTAAAGTTTTTATCAAAAGTAATCACCCGCACCGTTTCTCCATATTTTTCTCCAAATAACATCATTGCGCCTGTTTTACGGGCATCTTCAATCGGCATATTACGGACTTCATCGAGGGCAATATTTTCTCTAATCTTTTGATTGACAATGTGTTCTATTTGTGCCAATTCATCTTTTGTCGTTGCTTGAAAATGTGAGAAGTCGAAACGCAAACGCTTAACATCCACATTTTGCCCTTTTTGTACCGCATGTTTGCCCAAAACAGCGTGCAAAGCCGCGTGCATCAAGTGAACGCCTGTATGATTTTGAGAAATCGCTTGACGTTTTGTCTTATTCACTTCTGCTTTAACATTGGGGTCATATATGTTTTCAGGCAATTCGTTGACGATGTGAATGATCAAATCGTTTTCTTTTTTGGTATCCAAAACCACAATCTTTTCAGCATCACCCCCTTCGGGGGCAGGGGGGACAAAATACATTGCACCTGTATCTCCGACTTGTCCACCACTTTCCGCATAAAAAGGTGTTTTGTTCAAAACGATTTGATATTGCAAGCCTTTTTTATCCGTAACAGCTCTGTATTTCAATACTTTAGCGTTTTCAACTTTCAATTCATCGTAACCGACAAACTCTACGCCTGCTTCATCAATGACCGTTACCCAATCGCCTACTTGCTTTTCAGCATCGCGTTTTGAGCGTTGTTTTTGTTCCAAAAGAGCTTTGTCGAACCCCTCAGTATCTACGGTCAAATTGCGCTCACTTGCCAATAATTCCGTTAAGTCAATCGGAAAACCAAAGGTGTCGAACATTTCAAAAGCATCTGAACCTTTCACAATGCCCCCCTCAGTATCTAAGGTCTCAAAACGCTTCAAACCGAGTTCCAAAGTCCTCAAAAACGAGCGTTCTTCTTCCAAAATCACCTTTTGCACAAAGGCTTCTTGCGCTTTCAGTTCAGGAAAAACGTCCGCAAATTCAGATGACAAAAGCGGTATCAATTTATTCAAAAGCGGCTCTTTGACATCTAAAAACGAATAATAATAGCGCACAGCCCTACGCAAAATGCGTCGAATCACATAACCCGCACCATTTGCCGCAGGTAATTGTCCATCAGCAATCGTAAACGCTACTGCACGAATGTGGTCAACAATAACCCGCATCGCTACGTCCGTTTTAGCCGTTCTTTCGTAGCTGCCTGTATAGGATTTACCGCTTTCTTTTTCCACCAAACGGATAAAAGGCGTGAAAATATCGGTATCGTACGTATAGTGTTTGCCTTGTAAAATCATACACAAACGTTCGAAACCCATGCCTGTATCCACGTGCTGTGCAGGTAAAACGACCAAAGAACCGTCGGCTTTGCGCTCAAATTGCATAAAGACGTTGTTCCAAATTTCAACTACTGAGGGGTCGTCCATATTGACCAATTTCTCACCAGGGACTTTCGAGCGTTCTTCGTCGCTGCGGAAATCAAAATGGATTTCAGAACAAGGGCCACAGGGCCCTTGCGCGCCCATTTCCCAAAAATTATCTTTTTTATTGCCGTCCAAAATCTGATTGTCGGGCAAATATTTACGCCAATAGTTACGCGCCTCTTCGTCCGAAGCCAAACCTTCTTTTTCATCGCCACCAAACACCGTTGCATACAAGCGGTCTGCGGGCAAACCCAAGACTGTATGGAGCAATTCCCACGACCAATCAATGGCTTCAGCCTTGAAATAGTCGCCAAAAGACCAGTTGCCGAGCATTTCGAACATGGTGTGGTGTGTGCCGTCGAAGCCCACATCTTCCAAATCGTTGTGTTTGCCCGACACACGAAGACATTTCTGCGTATCGGCAATCCGTACTGAGGGGGGCGTACCGTTGCCCAAAAAGTAGTCTTTGAACTGCACCATACCCGAATTGGTAAACATCAAAGTCGGGTCATTTTTCAAAACCAAAGGTGCAGAAGGCACTATTTTATGCTGTTTTGAAGCGAAGAAGTCGAGGAACGCTTTGCGTATTTCTCTTGAAGTCATATCTTTTAATTAATTGATTGTCAAAAAATTTCGCAAAAATACAATAAAAAAAGGCTTTGCCAAATGAAAACCATTTTGGCAAAGCCTTTTTGAAGGAAAATACTGAGGGGGGTACTACGCTGCTTGTTTCATCTGCCCAAATTCATCTTTATACGCTTTTACTTCTTGATGCAAATTTTTAGTTGCTGTCAACAAGTTTTTTTCAGCTTCCTGCAAGGCAAGTCGCATAGATGCTTTTTCGGCTTGTGGCAATTCATCAAATTTTTGCCAAAAACGGTGGTCAACGGCTTCTTTTTCAGAAGGCGTTTCAGCCATAAGCAGCAACGTATAATACGTTTTCAAAGCCTCAATATCGGTAAGACTATTGACTAAATTATGGGCATTGAAGTATCTTTCCATGATTAGTTATTTTTATCTGTGGAAGAATCATCTTGTGATGGTTCTTTGATTTCTTGATTGATGGCATTGATTTCATCGAGAGCTACGTTGATGTCTTCTTTATAAACAGACTCAACATCTTCGCCAAGTTGCAAAAGTTCAGTATCAACCATAGGTAAATACGCCTTGTCAATTGAAGCGGATTTTTCAAAGTCGGTTTCTTCATTAGATGTATGTATGATTTGAAGTGGCTCAACATCTTTCCCGCGTTGCCACAATTCTTGAGCAGACATTGCTTGATACATATCATCAATTTCTGTTATTGTTAATTCTAATTTATTCTTCATCATTTTCGCTCATTGCCGTTACTACAATAATATTTTTTTGATTATCGAATCGAAACAATGCGTTTAATCCACATCAGAATCATCATGTGTAACGGATTCAATTTTCCACGTTATCCTTTTCATCTAACTCACCCATCAGCTGAACGAGGTTACTCAAAGTCAAGTCTTCTTTTTTCTTTCCTTTGAAAAATTGTGTAATGCGACTCCGCTTCTTAGGTAGTTCATTGATTAAAGACTTTTCATTGATTTCTACTTCTTTTAGAGAGTCTTCATTGCCTTTTCGGAGGTAGTACCGATAATCTTTGATGGGTTCATAATTAACTATTTTTTTTTGTATGTTTCGATACAATTGTAATGTGGGCGTTTTATAAATGACTTGCACTAAAGTCAAATTTTTCTGTTTGGGCAAAGTGATAGGCATAAAAACCACTGTATGGTCTTCAAAAAAAAGTTTACAATACAGAATATCTTTGGCAGCCAGATATATCTGCTTGCCACTTTCGGTTTTGACTTCAATCGTTTGCTCAACTTGGTCAAAACGATAACCTAATTCCGTCGTAAACAGACTTTTTCGTGTGCGTAATTCGCCTTCTCTGAAAAGGCTGTCAATGAAAAAACGTTTGTTGTATAGTTCTTCAATCCGATCATCCAGCGCCAGACTATGATAGTATAATGGCGGTTCTCCTGCAGGTTGAGTCTGAGCGACAACAACAACAGCCCATAAAGAAAAGAAAACCATAAGCTGCATCTTTTTCATCTGTAAATGGTTTAAATTGCAAAATATAAATCTTATTTTTGATACAAATTTAATTAATTATTTTTAAATAATGAATTATCACAAAATAATTACCCTCATCAGTTTTCTCTTTTTTACTGAGGGGGGCTTCGCACAAGCACGTTTTAAAGCTGCAGCTTTTGCAGGCATCAATTTTAGTCAAATACATGGTGACCGCCAACAAGGTTATCGCAAACTCGGTGCAAGTCTGGGCTTGAACGGCAGTATTTATATTCGACCCGATTTTGATATCAGCACTCAGTTGCTGTTTAACCAAAAGGGATCACAACCCAGCCGTGACAACAAAAACACATACAACTTAGCGTTGAATTATTTTTCACTCAATTACAGTGAAGTCGTTTTGATGTTCAACTATCATTTTTATCCAAACCTTACTAAAAAATACTATACAAGGTCATTTTTTGTCGGATTGTCTTATGGTCGACTGCTAAAATCTACAACAACTGTCACTTTGAACAACCAAACCTTAACAGCATTCGCAGACAAAGTTCAGAGCGCGTACAATCCGCATGATTACTCGTTCATTGTCGGAGGGTCACTGCTTTTTACACCACAACTTGGTGTGGGTATCCGCTTCACAACGTCTATCAATCATTTATATAAAAACCCTAATTATATTTACCCTTCAAAGGAAATGGATTTTGATGTTTTAAAACCCTATTTCATCAGTACGCATATATTCTACAATTTCATTTCGCCGAATAAAACGATGGGTTTGAAATTTAAAAAGCCTAAGAAACAGAAAAGTCCTTTGGAGGAATTGTATTGATTCAGTGGATAGTTGATAATGGATAATGGATAATGGATAATGGATAATGGATAATGGATAATGGATAATGGATAATTTGTGCAATTTTATAGCTTTGCACAAATTATCCATTATCCATTATCAGCTATCCATTATTTTATGAATTATTTTGAATTTTACGACTTACCTATTGCTTTTCAACTCGACGAAGCGGCTTTGAAACGCTCTTTTTATGCGAACTCAAAACGCTATCATCCCGATTTTTTTACGCTTGAAGATGAGGCAAAGCAAAACGAGATTTTAGAACTCTCAACGCTCAATACACAAGCCTATAAAACGCTGTCAGATTTTGATCGCCGCATGAAATATGTGCTGGAATTAAAAGATATCTTTGAAGAAGAAGGTAAAAATTCACTGCCTCAGGACTTCTTGATGGATATGATGGACATCAATGAAGCGATTATGGAGTTGGAATTTGACTATGATGAAGCCACATATCAAAAGGTCATATCGGACGCGCAAGGCATTGATAATCAAATACTTGAAGAAGTAAAGCCCATTATCGAAAACTATCAAGAGAACGTGACCCCTCAGTCAGATTTAGAAAAAGTGAAAAATTTTTACTTAAAAAAGCGATATTTGTTGCGTATATTGGAAAACGTTTCTAGATTTGCCCCGCAATAATCGCAACAGCGTCTGCGACATAAGCCGAAGTGGTGGAATTGGTAGACGCGCTGGATTCAAAATCCAGTGAGGGCAACCTCGTGCGGGTTCGATTCCCGCCTTCGGTACGGCAAGCCGTAATTCATTGGAAACAATGTTTTACGGCTTTTTTTTTATTTTAAATTTTCAGAATCTCCCGCCATATCGTCGTATAACGTGGTGAACGAAAAGCCGATTTCATTTGCCAATTTGAGAAACTTTTGCTGGCACAAGTTGAAAAACGGACGGTGTTTTTACCCATGCGGGCGTTGATGCCGTCCATCGTGTGCATCAACGATTCTCGTTTGCGTTCTGTTTCGGCTTCGCCAAAAATATCGGCTTGTAAAGTTTTATCGGAACTCAATGATGATGCCATGATACCTGCCTTTTTGTACGCCAATCCTTTCTGATGAATCTCTTCTATAATTTGCGTTGCAGCAGTAATGATTTTAGCGGTGTCAGAAGTCGGAACAAGTAACTCGATGGTCTTTGTGGTGTACGCATACCCCCCCTCCCGATTGATTCGGGATGTACCATCAGTAAAATTGCCCTTGAATCTATTTCTGACCAAAAACACTGTAATCACGCTTGCTTTTTGATTAAAATGACGCAATTTTTCACCCATTTTAGTGGCATAAGTAGCAATAGCCTCTTTGAGGTCGCCGAGGTTTTCGATGTCTTTTTGGAAGGCTCGGGAGACACACATATTTTGTCGGTCGGTCTCTGGCGGCTCTAAATCGTGGCAGGAAAAGCCTTTTAGTTCTTTCACCAATCGAACACCGACCACGCCCATTTCCTGCCGAATCCACGATTCAGAAGCGTTGCGCAATGCCCAAACGTTTGAAATACCATACATTTCTAAGCGTTTTTGATGCGCTCTACCTATGCCCCACACTTCACTCACAGGGATTTTACTCATGATGGCTTCGTGTTGTGTTGCATCAGCGAGTGAAAAAACGCCTTTATACTGAGGGGGGGATAATTCGTAAGTATTCTGCTTTTTGGCGATGTGGTTTGCCAATTTTGCTAAGGTTTTGGTGGGTGCAATGCCGACGCTAACGGGGATACCTGTACATTGTTGGACATCCGTGCGCAAAAGGTGTCCGAATCTATTAATCGTTGCCGCATCGTTTATATGAAAAGTGTACTTCAAAAACGCTTCGTCAATGGAATAAACTTCCATATCAGGGCAATGAGATTGTAAAACATTCATCACACGTTCCGACATGTCGCCATATAAGGCATAATTGGAGGAAAAAACAGCGACCTTATTTTTGCGAATAATGTCTTGAATTTGAAAAAAAGGTACGCCCATCGGGATACCCAGTGCCTTCGCTTCGTTTGACCGAGCGACCACACAGCCGTCATTGTTTGAGAGAACAATAACTGGTTTTTGTACCAATTTAGGTTGAAAAACGCGCTCGCAAGAGGCGTAAAATGAATTACAATCAACGAGTAGGAACATGGCTAAATGTTTGAATTACATTAAGCCTGCAATTTAAAACAAAAAATACAATTTGTATTAAAATTAAAATTCTCGGAAAATTACAAATTGGATTTTACGCCATCGACATACAAAACAATCAAATTTTGTGCTTCTAAATCTTCCATAACTGCTTGCATTTTACCGCTTGTGAAGGCATCTTCTACACTCAGACCGTTTGCTAAACCAAAGTAAAAACCAACGGCAAACGAAATGGCAATATCGTCTTTGATGGCATGTGCCGTTCCGATGACATAAGGCACAGATTTTCCAACGACTTTTGCTTGAGATTCAGAATGACAGGAGTTAAAAACGACGATTTGAATAGGGATTTTTAGGTTTTTAACGGCATTTGAAAAGATATAATCCAATGCTTTGTCGTCAACGACTTTCATGCCGCGCATATCGTTGTCGAAGACGATGATGCCACCTGTTTTTTCATAATTTTTAGGTAAACCGATGCCGCGTGTACCGTTCCCTTCACCTCCTCCAGAAGGGTCTTTGCCATGACCGCTGAAATGAATGACGTTGGGTTTCTGAATGATAAAGAGTTTAGGAATTTCGGCGGCACTTAGAAATTTGGCAGTCGGAAAGCGGAAATTGCCTTCGAGTTCTACAGAAATGCGGCTGTGTTCAATTTCTAATTGCAAAAACTGCGTGCCTGGCGGGTTGGCACCCATAAAAAGAACGGTTTTTACTGAGGGGTTGCCCATCGGCATTAGAGTTTGTGCGCCAACGGATTGGAAGGGTTGGCTCGACGATTTGAACTCAGTTGAAGGAGCGACATTGTCACTGACAACGGCAACGAGTTCCTCTAAAACCATTTCTTTGCGGCGGTCTTTACCGTCTATTTTTTCAATAATAGCCACTTTTAAAGCCAAACTAAAACTGCCCGCTTTCAAGGCTTTGACCATAATAAGCCATTCAGTTGCTTCATTTTTATCAATAAATTGCTCTTTTTGAGAGACAAATTGAATACTGAAAGCATTTTCGAAGCTGAGGTCAATGAGGTCAACTTCCATCACTTCGGACACACGCACCGTTTTTATGACTTCGTCGGTAAACTTGTCGGTATCTTTTTTGAGTTGTTTTTTATCAAATGCTAAACGCACAATACACTTGTTCTGAACGCCTAATTGCATCTTGTTGGGTATATTGTAAAGAATACCGCCTTCTGTTTCAGGCTTTGCCTTTGAGGGTTTAGAAGCGGATTTCATAGGTTTAGGTGCCGACATTGAGGGCTGTGGGGGCAAGGCCATAGATGCGGCATCTACGGGCGCAAAAATAGGGGGTAAAGACTCCATTCTCGAAGGTTCAATCACTATTTCAGCCATATCGAAGACAGGTGCAGCATCTTCTAAAGCCTCTGCCCCACTTGCACTCGCTTCAGCTCTTGCACCGCCGTCGCGTAAGCAATCAATGAAATAATAGAGGGCATCTATCAATTCGTTTTCATTATCTTGAATTTCTTCGGCTGTGAATGTACCTTGTTGTTTCTCTTTTTTGAAAGCAGAATAAGCTTTTTTGAACTCTTCTATCTCTTCTAATAGTAAGGTATTCTGTTTCTCGACAGCCGATTTTTTGAGTAAGCGAATGGCTTTGTCAAAGGATTTTTCGTCAATGTATTGACGAATTTGGTTTTCGATCTGCTCCCATTTGTTGTTTTCCATGAAAATTAGTTTTATGATGTTCAAAGATAATTTTTGAGTAATTTTGAACAAATATAATAAATAATGGTGAATAGTGAGCCATGAGTAATGAATGATAAATATACTAAACGATTAAATATCAAATGCTTAATGGCGCAATTCCCAAAAAAACAAGCCGATACTGAGGGGTCTCGGTATCGGCTTGTTTTTTATAAAAGATTGTATGACTATCGAATCAAATTCAGCTCACCTGTTTCGGCACGAATTGAGTCGTCAGGCATTTTCAGTTTGATGATATAGACATAGACATCAGAAGCCAAATCATTGCCGCCTTTTTTTCCGTCCCAACCTTTGTAAGTTGCGCTGTTGAGCACAGTGGAACTGGTTTCAGTATAGACTTCTGATCCCCAACGGTTGAATACTTGGAACGAAATGACTTCAATACGACCTTTCCAGAAGCGTGGACGTGCATTTGTCGGTGCTGGAGGGAAAAGGTCATTGAAAATAGGTCCAAAATTACCGTTTATGGTATCACCATTCGGCGTAAAGGCGTTTGGCAATTCGTATTTAGGATAACGTATAAAGATTTGAATAGACGTATCTTTACTACATCCTGTTGTCGAAGTGACTGAAACCTTGTAAGCTCCCTCAACCAATGGCTTGATATTGACCGTTTGTGTTGCCCCTAAATCAGTACCATTGACAGACCATTTGAAAGTAGGCCCTGCAAAATTACCCGTCAAAACAGCGTTCAATATAACGGGTGTTCCTTGGTCAAGCAACCTATCATTACGGAAAGTATCGGGCGAAATACGTAGGAAGAAGTTTGGTATAGAAGTCACTTGAGTAGATGTTGAAAGACTACATTTACCATTTCCATACGTATAAGTTACGGTATATGTACTACTAAAAGTTGTTGGCGGATTGATTGATGCTGTCGTTGCACCTGTATTCCAACGTAGAGTTCCACCACCTAAGTTATTAGAAGCTGTTGCCGTCAAAGTTAAAGGAAGACCTGAACAAACACTTGAATTAGGTATAGAGGCAAGGCTACCAGTTGCTACTTTCACGTCAACGGAACTTGTATTTGGACAACCATTCGCCCCAGTAACAGTAACAACATAAGTCCCCGCGGCAAGAGGCGTGACACGCGGCGCAGACGATGTACTTGTGAAGCCACTTGGTCCCATCCAACTATATGTATTGGCTGCATTGGGCGACGTATTCAAGACGATTGAACTGTCTTTACAAACAGTTGGGTCAGCGGGGAATGTCACCGTTGGGAAAGGCTTTATGGTTATGGTCGTTGTTGCCGAACCTGGGCAATCGCCTACTTTGGCAGTTACGGTATAATTATTAGCACCAACAGTCGTAGGCATAACATTGATGGATGTTTTGCCATCGCCACTTGAAATATCGCCTTGTGGACCTTTCCATTTCCAATCTTTTACGCCTGGGGTAACGGATGAGGCTGTCAAAACAACATTGACCCCATTGGGTGTGTTACAAATTGCCGTATCACGTGGTAACAGTACGATGACAGGATTTGGATTGACATTCACCTTCGTACTGTCCGTTTGACGACAAACACCGTTTTGCATCAGGCGTTTATACGTTCGTGTTGAGTCAGTCGAAAGAACGATATTGTATAACGAGTCAGATGTAACCGTTCCAAGAGAAGGTGTCCACTTGAACGTAATACCTGGAAATAGGACGGGTTCAAACACGGGTGAACGCAACAAAATCAGCGTACCCATACAAACGGTGGTGTCTTGTGGCAATATATTCGTTGGTTTCGGCAACGAATCCACATAAACTTCTGTGGAGTCGCGGCGTGTACAACCTGGTAAAGACACCGAGATATAGTATAAAGAGCGACGTGTCGGATTGACCGTGACGGATAGCACAGAGTCTATTGGCAATGAAAAATCTCTGTTTGACCCCCATTTTGCCTTTAAACCAAGCGGTGTTGTCGCTGCTTTCAAGGTCAAAGGTACACCACGGCAAATTCGGATGCTGTCAATGGTGTCAATTTTTGCAGTCAAATTCACACCTGTTACAGTCATTGTATCCCGAGTGACGCACATACCAGGATTGGTCGCCGTCAAAATATATACTTGTCTGCCTGCAGCAACGGTGACGGTTGGCGTAGGTGAAGTTGTACTACTCAAACCTGTAAGATTACTCCAAGAATACGTTGTATTGGCTTGGATAACCGTCTTACCTATCTGTATTTTTTCATCTTTACACAATGTCGTGTCTTTTAACGCACGTGTCAAAGTAGGCGGTTGAAAGACATTGACAATAACACTGTCTTTCGATCCTGCGGCACAGCCTCCTACACCACCTGTCACTGTCACATAATATTTTGTAGAAACGAGTGGCGCAATAAGCGGGTTAGCACTGGCTAATACCGAGACAGGCTCAGAAATCCAAGTATAAAGAGCCGTTGCATCAAATCCAGGTTTCAATAAATTGAAAGTAGAACCGACGCATATATTCGTATCACGTGCCACTTTGGGCGATGTAATGACTTCATAACTCGCCACTTGACCCGATGTAACAGTGATGGTAACTGTGTCTTTCAAAGTACAACTTGGTGTTGTCAAGGTCGCAATGAATACATGCGTTTCTATTGCATTGGTCGTATTAGTCGCTTTGAAAGTTGGATTAGGGCAATTGATACAGCTTAACTCTGACAAGTGACCTGTTGTTGAAGTCCATGACCAAACAGCACCACTACTGAGGGGGTAAACAACGCCTGCATCAAAAATCAGTTGTTGCCCACGGCAGACAATTTGATTCAAAACATCTTTAACAGCAAAAACACCGACATTGACAACTTTAGGAGAAATACGGCAAGTGCCTTGAATCGAAACGTTGTAAGCCGTTGTAGCCGTTGGGCGTGCGACAGGGCGTGCGACTGTATCGCTGCTCAAACCCGCACTTGGTTTCCACTGATAAGCGATACCACCCGATGCAAAAAGCTGTGTCGAACCACCTGGGCAAATAATCGTATCGCGTCCAGCAGCAAAATTTTCACCAGCTGAATTGTTTAAAACACCATTGTCTGTGCCACCGAAATTCAAGCGAACACCGTTGCGACCAACGCTGCCATTGTAGTCATTTATCCAAAGAGTATAGTATTTTCCTTGTTTAACATTTAATCGACTAACAATGCCATCGCCAGTTCCATTTTCACAAGTATCCGTTACTGCGATGGATAATCCAGTTATAGGATTGATATAACTATCTGCCATACCTTGCATTCGGTTTGGCGTTTCTCTCCCAGTACCACTGACACCAAAAGAACTTCTGACTGGAGCATTATTTTTAGTAAATGAACATATCTGACTCAAACTGTCCATCGGTCCATACAAATTAAAGTCCACATCAAAATCTGAGTCACTGCCCAATGGACTGATTGTAAAACCAAACTTACCATCGGCTTTGGCTTGGAAATATAAAAAGACAAAATTATTGCGAATTGGCACGCCAACACTCGTAATACAACCCGCATTAATTGCTCCATCCCTAAAAAAGGTTGAATCACCTTTAACAGACAAGTCCAAAACAATGTCAGAAGGGTTTTGATTTGAACAGTCGTTCAAAGTCAATGCTTTACTACAAGAACCAGCGTTTGGCAAACGGTTCAAACAAGGAATTGTATCAATCAAAATATTGTAAGGCATACAAGCCTCCCGACGAGACACCACAAAATAGTAGTCACCAGCTACGTCCAAGGTGACATTCAAAGCTGAAATAGTGTCGCGTGCGGCATTTATTGTGCCTGTTTTGATACACGTTGCGCCAGGTGTGCCAGGACAACCTAAGTATATACCGACATTTGCACCAGAGTAAATGGTTGTAAATGGAAATATATTGGGTGGAACACCCGTAGGCATACCTGTCAAAGTCACTTGAATACACTGCGCCCCAGCTGATGTATATTTATAGATATGGTCTTTACCTTTCAAAAAATCATTTGCCGCCGAAGGCGTACAAGGCCCTGTTGTGACCCCGTCTAAATTGTCATTACACGTCGTTGCACCTTGTTTACTAAAAGGCAAACTTGGAATCACATCAGGTGCCGCGCATGAAGTCGGGGCTGGCGGATTACAAATCAATAAGGAACGCCACGATGCTTTGAAACCTCGAGCTACAACAAATTCATCGGAGTAAAACTTGAGTTGCACCCAATCTGTACGCAATTGCAAAACAATAGGGCCTCTATTTGTTGCGTATGTTATGCGGTCAAGTATAAGACCCGTTCTACCATCAATTATGACCAATGAATCATAATTAGATTCTATATTGAAAGAGTCTATCGTCAACTCAATACAACCCGTAGCTGAAGGACGGATATTGAAGGTATAGCCATTTTCATTACTGGAATAGTTGCCATCAGGACCACCCGAATCATAGACTGTACCGACACAAGCCGTTGTGGTTTGGGGTATCGGACGCATATTATATATCGGGTCAATCGGTTCAACACAAACCGTAAAACGCCCACCCAAGTCTGTACTTAAAAAACTACCAACTTGGATAAAATATGTCGTTCCCTGACGCATACAACCTGCATCAAGGCTCACAGCATTTGTATCTTGTGTCACAAGGCGTGTGCCGCAATACTCCTCGAACAAGCCCGTTCCGCAATCGCCGATATACATCGCCACTTGTGGGTTTTTGATGCTGTCTGCTGCGCCAACGCCTCTAACCGTGATGCGATAGTTCAAGTTGCTGCCTACTGAGGGGGTCGTAAACTTAAACCACACGTCTTTGAAAGCACGTAAACCGTTGAAACAGCTTGGATTAGGTGAATTGGATGTGCCTGTTGCATCAATCGCGCCCACATTCGTATAAATCGTCGTTGGGCAAACGCCACCTGCTGCGATAGACGTGAGCGTAATAGCACCCGAACAGTTGTCGTTCAAGGGTTGTGCAAAGGCGAGGGTTGCCAATAAAAGGAAAATAGGGAAGGCAAGGCATCGCTTCATACGAAGTAAATGTTTACAAAACATATAAATCGGAATTTTTTAACGAAGCAAACGGCTTCGCAAAATGTTTGGAAAATCATTATTTAATGGATAATGTATAGTTGATAATGGATAATTAGTCAAAATTATCCATTATCCATTATCAACTATACATTATCAACTATTCTTTCATTCTTAAAACCACTTCATTATCACGCATGACAACTTCCAACTCGCGGCGTTCATTGAGCCATCTCAACATCGCTTCACCCATGAACTCTCGCCGCCAATCGTTGCCATCGCTGCTAAAAATATCTTCACCTGCTTTGGCATAAGTCAAATCTGATTTGTTTAAAACCAATGAAGGTGCGACGCCACTCTCCATACATTTGTATTTGACTAAACCGTGCAACAAATCCATCGAAACCTCCTTTTTAGGGTCTTCTTTACTGAGGGGGGGCAATCTTTTTAAAATAGCCAATTCCTCATCTGTCGGTTGCGTCTGATACAGTTTTTGAAACGTATCCCAATGCTGTGCAACCAATCTATCTGGAATAATGCGTGAATCCATAAGTGCTTGTTTCCCAGAATCAACACTCCGAATGATAGGCGAAATAAACTTGGATTGCAAAACCATATCTTTCGAGTGATTGAGTCGTTGCGCTTCTTGCCGACGCCATTCATAAAGGCGCAATAAAAACACCTGTTTCGGCAACCGAAGACTTTGCATCATTGTGTTCATCAGAGCCTCGCGGTGCGGGTCTCGGTCGTAATACTGAGGGGTCTCCCAACGCTTGGATTCAGAAAAAAGCCATGATAAACGATTATTAACCAATAATTTATCCTGCATTTTTTGATATAAGGTATGCAAATGCAAGACATCACTCAAAGCATATTCCAACTGTTTTCGTTTTAACGGTCTCGCTTCCCAATCGGTTGCGGCATAACCTTTATCCAAAAGTATATTCAACTCTTTTTCTACCAATTTGCCATAAGAAGCAGGATAACCATGCCCGATGAAACCACCCGCTAATTGCGTATCGAATATATTTTTTGGAATCGTTCCAAAAAGATTGTTCAATAAACGATAATCATTTTCTCCTGCATGAGTGATTTTCAAAATACGCTCATCTTCAATGAGTTGTAAAAGCAAACTCAAATCTGTAACAGCTAAAGGGTCAATCAAATAAAAACCCTTAGAAGATGCCACTTGAATCAGACACAGCAGCACTTCAAACCGTTTTTCCCCTATAAACTCTGTATCAACAGCAAGCCATTCTACAGCATAGTTATCGTCATAAAAAATTTTCAGTGCTTCTTGGGTATCTACAAGTGTGTAGTCGCTGGATTGCCGCATATTGGATTTATTACGTTCAGTTTTCAGAATCGGAGGACACACACATAATCAAAACATTGATTTTCAATAGCTTAAAAAAGCCTCTGCCGCCCATTTTTTTTTATTTTATCAAACATTGATTTCGTAAAGGTAAACAGATGATTTAATTTAAAAAAAAAATTATCTGAAAATCTTTTCAACATAACCTAAAAAAAACAACTTCTCGTCAGCCACACAAGCCTAAAATCAAAAAACGCAACACCCAATCATCACGGGTATTGCGTTTTTCCTTATTTTTCATACCAAAACAAGGCATTAAACGAACTCTTGAAGCTGTTTTAAACAATCAATGAGTTCTTCAGTTTCTGTATGCCCATTTGAACATATTTGCTTTTCTAAGCTCAATTCTAAAGTTTCAGACACATAAGAAAGCAATTTCAACCCCTTTTCGGTGATTGAAACGTAAATAACGCGACGGTCGGTTGTTGAAATTTGTCGGGATGCCAGTTTTTTTTCTTCCAATCGGTCAACCAATCGTGACGTATTCGAACTTTTATCTATCATCCTTTCAGTTAAGCCTTTGAGCACCATAGCATCAGGATACTGCAAACCCAAACTACGCAAAATGTTGAATTGGGGCAACGTCAGGTTAAATTTTTTGAGCGTCACTGACATTGAGTGATCTATCCTTGAGGCAAGTGACAAAATATTAATCGCTACGCCAATAAAGTGTACAGCTGTGTGGCTACTTTGTTTTTCATCTTTTATGTCCATAAATGTGTACTTTCAATAGTTTAACATTATATAATTGCCCATTACCAATACATCAACGTTTCACTATGTTTATTTGCCTGTTACGACTTCAGACGAAAAAAAATCAAAAGGACACATTTTTATTGCATAGTAACGCTCAAATAATAAAGTGGGCTTTTGTCATTCTGAGGAAAACCGACACCTAAACAGTGTCGTCTAAAACGAGATGACGCGGACAAGTGAGGCGATGATTTTAAATCATCGCCTCACTAAAAACACAGTGCGTCATTAGTAGCGCAGCGAAACATGACAAAAAAGGTAAGTTATTTTTTAAGTGTTACATAACTACAAAAAAGGCACCCCCTCAGTATCTAAACCAAGAGAGTGCCTTTGTTTCGTTATTAGTTGATTGGTTATCGGTTAAACCAATCCCAAATAACCCAATTACGAATTAATTATCACCGTACCATCAGGAATGACCGCATTTTTTTTCACGACGACAATCCCATCTACAATTGAGTAGGCATCAAATTCCTGTCTGCCCAAATTTGTACCGCCACCTTTGATGACAACATTATCGCCGATGCGACAATTTTTATCTAAAATAGCCTGTTCGATTTGGCAGTTTTTACCAACGCCAATATGCGCTTTGTCCTTTTTTACCAATTCCGTCAAGTGCTCATAATAGTCTGCACCCATCATAATGACATTTTTCATCGTCGTTTTTTCACCAATACGACTCCGAATACCTATTACACAGCGTTCCAAACTTTTAGCATGACTGACGACACCCTCCGCAACGATTGTTTTTTTGATAAGCGTACCAAAATATTTACTCGGTGGCAACAGACGCGTCCGTGTATAAATCATTTTTTCGCTATCAAAAAGGTCAAACTTCGGTATCGCATCCGTCAATTCCAAATTGGCTTCAAAAAACGAGCTGATATTACCAATATCCGTCCAATAACCATTGTAAAGATAACTCGCCACAGGCAAGCCTGACTTGATGGCCGCAGGTATGATTTCCTTTCCAAAATCCGTAGCATCAGGGCGTTCATCGAGCAAACGTTGCATCGTTGCCCTATTGAAAATATAAATACCCATACTCGCCAAGTATTTTTTACCTGCTTTTTGCTCTGCTTTTGGCACAGGCGATATCCAATCGGGCAACAATTCGGCTTTAGGTTTTTCAATAAAGCTCTCAATCATGCCTTTTTTGTCCACCTTCATAATACCAAATTCCGTGGCATCTTTGGCATTCACTGGAATCGTTGCGATTGTCAACTCCGCACCTTTCATGATATGCTCCTTTGCCATTTCCAAAAAGTCCATTTGGTACAATTGGTCACCCGACAAAATGAGGATATAATCGTGGTCATGCGTATTCATGTGGCGCAACGATTGACGCACCGCATCGGCTGTCCCTTGAAACCAGTTGGCATTATCTGGCGTTTGTTCTGCCGCCAAAATATCTACAAAACCACGACTGAAATGGTCGAAATTGTAAGTATTTTTGATGTGTTGATTCAACGAAGCCGAGTTGAACTGCGTCAAAACGAACATCCGACGCACGCCCGAATGAAGGCAGTTTGAAATCGGAATATCAATCAAACGATACTTTCCAGCAATCGGAACGGCTGGTTTTGAACGATCTTTGGTCAAAGGTGACAGGCGAGAGCCTTGTCCACCACCTAAAATAAGGCTAACCATTTTAATACTTTTTTCCATAAACTTCTGTTTTTGCTTGATTCTTAAAAAAATTGGTTTTCATAAACTGTACAAGTCTGCGTGAGAGACCCCCTCAGTATAATCTAAGTTGTTAGCGGTAAATTTAGACTTTCATTTTAAATTTATATCCATTTACAAAATAAAAAATTGGAAAATTTTCTTTTGCTTTTTCCAATTTGTAAATGGATAACAACAAAAGCCGCTTTGATTTTCAGTCAAAACGGCTTTTATCTTTTTCAATTTATGATGAATAAACAGGCAAATTTATTACTGTTTACAACTCAACCTCAGCAACACCCAATAAATCCGCCGCAAACTCCTTCAAATCCAAGCCCATAAACGTACCCGAACTCATAAACAGCACATTTTGATTCTTAAACTCCTGCTCTTGCAAATGCTCTTTCAATCTATCTTGAGTCGTAAAAACACGCAAATTCGGGTGTCCAAAACAAGCCTTTATCTCACCCATTTTCAAAGGTGGCAAATTTTTCATCTCTAAGGTATGCTCATTAAAAAACACAATCGCTTCATCTGCCAAATTCATCGTTGAGCGATATTGCGGCAAAAACGCCTTGCTCAAACTACTAAACGTGTGCAATTCCAAACACGCCACCAAATGCCGTTTCGGGTACTGCCCTTTCACCGCATGAATCGTCGCTTTGACTTTCGACGGTGCGTGAGCAAAATCCTGATACGCCACACTCGTCCGCCCTTGTGCTAAGGTCTGCAACCGCTTTGCTGCACCTTTAAAAGTTGGTATAGCCGCAAAGAATTCCGCATCTGTAATATCCAATTCTTTACACGCCAAATACGCTGCTTTCAAATTTGCCAAATTATGTTCCCCAAATATTTCAAGCGGCACTTGTTTACCCCCCTCCCTATTTAAGTACGTTTTACCTCGTTTTATTTCCGCATCAAAAGCATCGTAACCAATTGATTTCAAACCTTCTACCTGTGCAATCTTCTCTAAATCTTTATCCTTTTCATAATAAAAAAGCACCGCTTGTTCAACACCACTTGTTGCAATTTCAACATTCGGGATTGGTGGATTCCCTTCCAAGGTCGGTTGACTTCCCCCCGATATCGGTTGACTCCTCTCTGGGGTCGGGGGGGGGGTACTCACACCTCTTTCCAACGTTTTGATGAACTTTTCAAACTGTTCAACATAGTTTTCATAATTCGGAAAAACATTCATGTGATCCCACGCCACGCCCGTAATAATAGCCACTTGTGGTTTATAATGCAAAATTTTAGGCACTGGGTCGAGTGCAGAAGACAAATATTCATCGCCTTCAATCACCATAATCGGCGCATCAGACAAGCGTACCATCGTCTTAAATCCTTCCAAAAGCGCACCGACGAGATAATCAAAATCACGTCCCGCATGGCGCAAAACGTGCATAATCATCGAAGTTGTCGTCGTTTTGCCATGACTTCCTGCCACAACAACCCGTTTTTTGTCCTTCGCATGATTGTAAATAAACTCTGGAAACGATTGAATATTCAGACCCAACTCTTGCGCTTTCAGCAATTCAGGATTGTCTTTGCGGGCGTGCATCCCGAGAATCACAATATCCAAATCTGGTGTAATTCTGTCCGTTGACCACCCCTCAGTATCGGGCAGCAAACCAGCCTTTTTGAGTCGAGAGAGAGCAGGTTCATAGATTTCGTCGTCAGAACCCGTAACAATGTTTTCATTTTGTTTTAATGCCAAAGCTAAATTGTGCATCACTGCACCGCCAATAGCAATTAGATGAATTTTCATAGAATATTGTATTTCAATTAAGTAAACATAAAACATTAATCTCAATAAAACTCATTCAATGTTTTTCTTTACTTACTAAGTTTCAATTTTTCAACGCAATATGTCAATTCTAACAATCACGTTCGTCTTGATTTATTTATTTGTTCCAATTCGACGACAAATATATCACTCCACCAACGATAAACTGTATTCATTCACTTCATTTTTTACTTCTTTTATCCAAGTGTCAAAAAGAAGCCCTTCCATCGCACAAACGGCTGTCCGATTTTTTTCCGCATCTTCAAAGAGTTCATCGAGCTGTTTGTTCATTTCTGCCAAATGCTGCTCTTCTTCAACAATAATATTTCTGACAGAAACAGGGCAATTTTTCTGCGTCAAAGCCGCTTGATAGACAGGATACAAAGCATCCGCCCGCACTTCAATGGCATACGTGACCAATAAATAAGCTGCAAATTTCAGCTTATCTATCGTAAAATCATAGTTTTCCTTCAAATATCGGCTCACTTGAATGTCCAAACGATGTAAATACGTCAAACTCGATTTGGGTGCTAACAGATATTTGCGCTCATAGGTTGGACACGCATTTTTAGCCATTTTCTTAATCTGTTTTTTCAAAAAATAGGCATGACGCGCTTCCTCTGCTGCATGTTTCAAAATGGTTTCGCTCACAAAAATCGGATGCTCACACTTCTTAATTTTTTTCGCACCTGTGTTTTCCATCAACGATAAAGTGTTGAGCCACTTCGCATGAATATCGGGTTGCTCTATAATTTGCTCAAATAAGGATTGCATAGTTAGTTCGATAGTTTTAAAATTAATTGGTTGGTTAGTTTTGATGATTGACTATCAACCTTTTAAGATTTTTTTTGTAAAAAAACAAGGGCTTCTTCCATCGCTTCATATACGCCCAACAACTCTGTTTCTGTGATGCAATAAGGCGGCATCAAGTATAAAATATTGCCCAAAGGTCGTATTAAAATCCCTTTTTCAAAGAAAAAAGGCTGAATAAGTGACTTGATTGGGTTAAAATATGATGTATCGCCTTCCGTTTTCAACTCCATCGCCAGTATCGTTCCTGTCTGTCTGATGTCTTTAACAAGCGGATGCGGCTTCATTTTTTGCAAAAAAGCCGCATGTTGTTCACAAATCATGGCTATTTGGTTTTGACAATTGGGCCCCCTCAGTAAATCCATGCTTGCAACAGATGCGGCACAGGCAATTGGGTTTGCGGTATAGGAATGACCGTGGAAAAAGGTTTTCATCATGTCGGATGAGTCAAACGCCGAGAATATCTCGGCGTTACAAGCCGTTACACCCAAAGGTAAAAAACCGCCTGTAATGCCTTTTGATAGGCACATAATGTCTGGTTTTTGAGTCAAATAGTCGGTTGCAAAGATGCGTCCTGTGCGCCCAAAACCTGTCATCACCTCGTCGGCAATGCACACAATATTATATGTCTTTGCAATTGCCAATAATTTATCCAAACCGGTTGCTTCGTGCATCAACATACCCGACGAACCTTGAACAAGTGGCTCAAAAATGAAGGCGGCGACATTGCCCGCTTTCGCTGCTGCTTCAAATTGGGTTATACTCGCTTCCAAATTGTCCACCGTTGGCGTTGGCACATGCGTCACATCAAACAATAAGTCCTGAAAAGGCGCATTAAATACGCTGCGTCCACCCGCCGACATGGCTCCAAAAGTATCGCCATGATAAGCATCGGCAAAGGCAATGATGCGGTTTCTATGCGTTTCTCCTTTATTGAAAAAATACTGCAACGCCATCTTCAAAGCCACTTCAACGGCGGTAGAACCATTGTCGGAGTAAAAAACCTTTGAAAACGTCCACGGCAACACCTCTAACAATTTCTCCGCTAACTCAATCGCGGGCGTATGCGTAAAACCCGCAAACAACACATGGTCGAGTTTCAAGGCTTGTTCTGCAATCGCTTTCGCAATCGTCGGGTGTCCATGCCCATGAATATTGACCCACCACGAGGCTATCACATCTAAAAAACGACGACCATCGGAAGCGTATAAATACACCCCTTCGGCTCGTTCAATATGTATCAATTCTGCCCCACCTTTTTGTGGTGAGAAAGGATGCCAAATGTTTTTTTTATCACGTTCAATCATATTTTTCCAATTTAGCGGCGAAGAAACTGTTTTTATATGATTTAACCGCTAAGGAAGGGAGCTTATTTCGGGCTTTGTGTTTTTCAAAAGGACATGAAAATACTGAGGAGGTATGCTTATTTAACGGGATGAACGCCATCATATACTGAGGGGGGTATCGCCTATCGTTGTTTGATTGCGAAATGAGGTGGATGTAAGCCACCCATTTTCAATAATTTCCGCAGATTGGTCGCATTAGTGCGATTCAATTTCAATAAATCAATCGTCGCACGTCCAATAGCTGTAAGACCAACGATATACAAATCGTCATCAGTCCATTGAAAATGGTCTGTCCAAATATCTTGTCGGGGGTGATAAAGCCGCACAATTTCCTTAGTTAGCGGGTCTCTATGCTCAATTTTATCACGTTTGTTGTTGTTGCAGATGCCACAACTGCGTGCTATATTGCCTAATTCTGTTTGACCATTCAGAACAAGCGGGGTAACGTGTTCGTAATGAAAATAGTCTGTTGAAAAATTAGATGGCATGACGCAATACTCACAATAGTCTCTTGATAGTTCAAGAATTGCGCGTTGAATGGCAACAGGAATATAGATTTTAGACATGAGCCATGGGTTTCAATCCCAACGATTCCATGACTTCTGTTAAAGTAACGGCACGAAGTTGAGCCAATTCAATCATGTATTTCACGCGTTGGTTGCGTAGTTTTTCTTCTTTATTGCCTAAAAGGTCGAATTCGGCGTGTTCAGCATCGGTCATGGTGCTTAATTCCAATTTTTCTACCAAAACGTGATAGCGTTCTGTTTGGGCAGCATCCAAAACAGTGTTGTTGATTTTGTGCAAAAGTTGACGCTCCCGCAAGGCTTTGTCCTGTGTTCTTTTACGCAGTAACATGGCATTGATGTCGTTCAGAAAACGCTCCAATTCATTGACGGGCATTCTATCTGCATCGCGCAAAAGCCTTTGGCTATCTATATGTACGGCTTCCATATTTCTATATTTTTAGCAAAAATAGTTTAGTTTAGTCAAAAATGAAAGTTCTACTAAAAGTTTGTCGGTTTTATACTGAGGGGGTGCTTTTTTATATGTTAACAAAATGCCTATTGATTTTTTTTTATTGAAAACATAAATCTACTTTTGTCATATAATTTCTAACATACACTTTGAATGCAAAATTGGTTTACTTGTTCCTGCACAGAGGAAGCTTGTTCCTGTACAGAGGAAGCTTGTTCCTGTACAGAGGAAGCTTGTTCCTGCACAGAGGGAGCTTGTTCCTGTACAGAGGAAGCTTGTTTCTGCACAGAGGAAGTCTGTTTCTGCACAGAGTACACTTGTTTGGTGCAAAAATCACTTGTTGTTCAATTGTCTTGAGCCTTTTACCCCCTCAGTAAAAAGCGTAGTCGGGAGGGATTTGGTATTAGATTCTTATTTTGTGCGTAGGGCTAAAAAATTAATAATCAGATTTTTACAACAATGTTTTTTTATTTATTTTAAAAATGTAGTTTTGTGGACAGATTGGATATGTACGCATGTATTCGTTTAATACGCATACATGCGCAAGATGTACTCAATCAAAACTAACAAATTAACATATGTATAGAAAATCCATAAAATGATTTTAATAATTTAATAATTTAATCTACAAGTCATGGAAAACAGAATCAATGAAGACATAATTTGTATATTAAAAAAGAGTGAATCAAGTAATATCATTATGTCATACTTACCAATTGTGAACCCATTTTTGGATGCTATTAATGAGATTGAAAATCTATGCAATAATAGAAATTTTGGATTAATTCAGATGGCAGAGAAAATTGAATCATTCAAAGAACTAAATTTATTAAATGCTGAATATAGTTATTGTCAAGAGTTGAATAGACCATATCAGGGAGTAAAAGCAAATATTCAAGAATTAATAAAGGAACTTATAGAAAAAGAAAATGAACTGGAGAAAAGTAATGACAATAATAAAGATGATGTTGCAAAAGAAAAATTAGCTTTTAAATATTTAGTAAAAAACAAACTATTATTATGGAGTAAAGCTGCATCTATAAATAAAACTTATAGAAGATGTTATGAAGACAAGACTATTCTCATTTTTTCGCATAGGTTGCGTGGATGGTCTAACCCAGTTTTCCAACTTACTCCGAATTTTTCAGTAGAAATCAAAACAAATTTTGGTTATGGGAATTCAAGTTACTTCTTTACAAAATTGAAATATAAAAATATAGAAATTACTCCTTTTTCTGAATGGATTGATTATGAATATGCTGAATTTAGTCAAATTAACCGATATACAAAATCACATGAATTAAAGAATAAATATTGGTATGAAGCTATATTTTTTTGCCAAAAAGCTTGTGATTTATCAATTCAGGATGAAAATGCATTTGTTCAAAAATATATACTTGATGAATGTGAAAAAATGGTATCAGGACTAGAAAAAATATTTTATACTGATCAATTTTCATTCAAAAGAAAAGAAGAACATAAGAAAGACGAGCACATAACAAAAATTGGTCATG
>JANLQI010000473.1:0-19717 GCA_031367705.1 Saprospiraceae bacterium
GTTTTCGCTGATTTTAGTTCCCTCCGGGATGACAAAAAAATCAGCGTAAATCAGTCGCATCAGCCCAATCAGTGGTCAAAAAAATTCAAATAGTTTTCAAAGCCTTCAAATCTTCCTGTGTTTTAGCCAAAACGGAATACGAAGTATCTAATTGCACCTTTTCAGCAGCCGACAATTTGCTGCTTAATTTTTCCACGGGGAAACCAATAGAGGTGAGCAAAACTGCCCATGCGAGCAACTCTGCCGTGGCAGGTTTTTTCTTTAAACCGAGGTCGCGTATTTTTTGAAAATGGGCGACCAAAGCCGTTGCTTTATCGTTTGGAATACCTGTTTTCAAGGTCAAAATGCGTATTAACTCTGCTTTTTCAGGAAAATCTATGTGAAAATAGATGACCCGACGGAGGAACGCATCGGGCAAATTTTTCTCTGAATTAGAAGTTAAAATGATAATTGGACGTGCTGCAGGTTCACTTTTAAACTCCTCGTTATTGAATTCAGGTACTTTAAAACTCAATTTTTCAATCGCTGCCAACAGGTCATTCGGGAAGTCGCGCGGAGCTTTGTCAATCTCATCAATGAGGACAACGACCCGTTTTTTTTCTTTAATGGCTTGACCCAAAGCATTGAAATGGACGAAAGGTCGAATCATATCAATCCGCAATTCAGTCGTTATACTGAGGGGGTCAATTTTCGCATTTTGGCTGAACTGAAAATGCGACAAGGCATCGTAGCGATAGAATAAATCCGTCGCCGTTGAAGTCGTTTGGGCATTAAAAACCAAAGGTTCGCCCAAACCAAAAAAATGACCGACATGGAAAGCCAATTGCGTTTTGCCCGTCCCAGGTTCGCCTGT
The DNA here is from genome assembly GCA_031367705.1 of Saprospiraceae bacterium. GTDB lineage: Bacteria > Bacteroidota > Bacteroidia > Chitinophagales > Saprospiraceae > JAAFJT01. The sequence goes on from JANLQI010000473.1 coordinate 854, forward strand.
CAACAAAAGCGGTTGACCGAGAGCCAAAGAGACATTGACCGCTGCCTTCAAACCTTCGGACGGAAAGTAAAGCGATGGATTATTGAGGTTTTCGTTGGCGATAAATGGCTCTAATTTGCCTGTTTCGCCGTTGCCATAAGTATTGATTTTCATGATTTTAAGTTTTGAGTTTTGGGTTTTAAGTTTTGGGTACAACAACTCGAAACCCAAAACTCAAAACCCAAAACTTATATTCTTTGTGAAACATTAAAAACGGTTAAAAAAAGTTCTTCTAAATCTGCCATATTCAGCGGGTCAGGTTGTTCAAAACCGACTGTGGCTTCTGCAATAACACGCTTGATTTGCGGTTGAAATTGGTCATTTGTTAGTTTTAAAAACCATTGTGTCAAGTCAATATTGGGAACAGGTGCAAAGTTTTTGAGCCAAACGACGGACTCTTTTTCAGTGTCATTTGCCCCCCTCAGTATTTCTGCAATACCGTTCTCAATATCTGCATTTCCATTCACATTTGTTTTGGCAGTACTGATGATAAAGACAAATTGAAAGGTCATCAAGGGTTCATTCGATGGATTTGCCTTGAAAGTATGAATAATCCAAGCTAAATACGCCGTTAAATCGGGTGTCCAGCCCCATTGGTCAAAATCTATACGGAACAAAAAAGCGAAAAAACGATAAGGTAAACGCATCGCATTTGCAGAAACGAAGTCTTCGATAGCCGTTCCGTCAAGATTAAAACGTTTCATGCGTTCAGCAAAATGGGTGCGAAAAAGTGCTTCATTATCGCTCAAATAACCAAAATCGTCGAAAGGTAGTTCTGGAAAATCAACCCGCTCGACAGCCGTTATTTTGCAGATTCTGCGGGGGAAATTGATGGCTTGATCGCTACCTTTCAAGGTGTTGCCAATGATTTCATAAATGACCCTTTCGGCAAAATTGGCGGGTTGGTCAGCGGCTTGTGCCGTGACAAAATAGAATTGATAAGGCGATTTTAAGATGGTTCTGTAAGCCTTTTTGAAGTCAGAATAAGGCAAATCACGGTCGCAGTCCACCAATTTTATCTTACCAAGCGGCGCAAGTTTGAGGGCAGCGATTTCTTTTTCGAGTTCAGTGATATTCGTTTTTTTGAAATCGTCTTCTGTTAGGTTCTCAATCAAATTAAGCAGTGCTTGTGTTAATTTAGCTTGTTCAACTTTAAAGTCTTCGGAAGAAATAACACCATTAATTTGCTGATTGTCAAGGTTTTTTAGATTAGCATTTTGAATATATACGCCATTAAAATAATCGGAATCTTCGGATAAAGCTGTCATCAAGTAAGCCAATACAGAGGGGGTCTGCCCGTCGGCAAGTTGTGTTCGTAGATTATCTTTAAGGATATGGAGCTGCATGATTGTTCGATAGATTTGATTTATTGGTAAAAATATACTTTTTTTTTATGTTTTTAAAACGTTTGTTTAAACAGTTTTTCAGGTTTAAGTGATTTTTATAAATAAAGTATTTAGCTTTGTTAGCTTAATGTTAGTAAAGCCTTTTGAAGATATTTATTATTTATAAAAAATAAAACCACTATGAAGAAACTCAAATCGGACTCTACACCACCAAAAGTTACTAAAAAGGAGAGGAAATCACGCAAAGAAGACGTTTTTGACCAAGACAGTGCTTGGAAAAACTTTATCTCAACAGATATATTTGACTGCCTTGCGGTTGTGCATCCTATACTATGTGCAGCTGTAGATAAGACGGTTGAGCCTGTATTTTTGGAACAGGAGATGATTAATATCATGCGCGGCAAGTACAAAATTACGGGCAAGGAGAAAAAGACGGATAAACTCGTCAAACTCCGTCTTTTGAATGGCGAAGATTTCTATGTCTTTGTTCATCTTGAAGTTCAAGATAAATTGCGGGATGAATTTTCAGAGCGTATTTACATTTATCGTTCATTAATTTCGTTGCGTTACATGACGCAAAAAATCACCTCAATCGTTATTTTTACAGGTAAATCGCCTTTGGAAAAACACAAAGTTTTCAGAGAAGAGTGTTTCAACAGTACGCTTTTTTACAGCTATACTTCTTATGTTATTGCAGATCAAGATGAGGCAGCATTGGAGAAAATGAACAACCCATTTGCTTTGGCTGTGCTGGCGGCTAAATACACCATTAATACTGAGGGGGATGCACGCAGACGTTTGGCGTTCAAGCAAAAAGTTTTTGAATTGGCTCAAAAAAAGCAATTTCCTGTGGAAAAAATGGAAGAATTGCTTAGTTTTGTATTCGATTATATGCTCCTATCGGAGGAGATGGAGAATGAATTTATGGCAAAAACGCCTATTTTTTTACCTTTAAAGTCTGATACAATGGTTATTACAAGAGGAAAACGTAAATTAGCAGAAATGGCAAGTATGGCTATTTATGGCAAACCATTTGACGAAGTGATTGCTGAACAAAAAGAAGCACAAGATGCTATACTTGCTAAAATAAAGGCTGAACAAGCCCAACTACTTGCTTCTAAAGAGGCTGAACAAGCCCGACTACTTGCTTCTAAAGAAGCTGAACAAGACACAGAGCGTCGAAATACAATAATCTCATTATTGAAAATCAATTTTACGCCTGAAAAAATTGCTGATGTTCTTGGATATGATTTAGATTATGTCTTAAAAGTAGCTGCAAATAGCTAAAATTGGTCAACTTTATTGTTTATACATTAGGTTTTGTGATTCCGTATTGGAACACAAAACCTAATTTTTTTATGTGGAAATACGTCGAATTGTTCTCACCCAAAGACCTTGTTTCTCTTCTAAACTACTCACTTGATGTTATTTTTTACTTTTTTGATTATCCTGCCTTTGTTCTGAAAGTCAAAATATTCTCCCTGTTTTTTCAAAAAAATATTATTTTTCTATGGTAAAAATTTGGGTAATAAAAATTAACTGCTACTTTTAACAGAATTTATAAAGTAGGGTCATTGGTTAATTTGCTAATAGTCATTCGAACTCAGACTTAATCAAAACCATAATTAAAGCCAAGGACTCTCTCGGATGACTGGAAGCTATTATCTCACCTTTTAAATTTATCAAGCTATGACTTACGACGCAAGAAATCTACGTAACGTAGTCTTGTTGGGGCATTCGGGCTCCGGAAAAACCTCCTTCGTAGAATGTATGCTTTTCGAGGCTAAAGACATTCCGCGAAGGGGGCGAACAGAGGACGGGAATACCGTCAGCGATTTTACACAGATTGAACAAAGTCGGGGCAGCTCGATTTTTTCAACGCTTATGCATGTTGGTTGGAAAGATTGCAAAATCAACATCATCGACACACCTGGTGCAGATGATTTTGTTGGCGAAGTCGTTTCTGCCCTAAAAGTTGCCGACACAGCGATTATGATGCTCAACGCTCGCTCGGGGGTTGAGGTCGGCACGGAACTCATTTGGGAGTATGTCCAAACTAACAAAACACCTACTCTCTTCGTTATCAATCAATTAGACCACGACAAGGCGGATTTTGATGCAACGCTCGAACAAGCACAAGCACGTTTTGGCAACAAGGTTTTGCCTGTTCAGTACCCCCTCAGTACAGGCGATGGTTTTGATACCATCGTGGATGCTTTGCGGATGGTGGTCTATAAATTTCCCGATTCAGGCGGCAAACCTGAAAAACATCCGATTCCTAATGCCGAAATGAGCCGTGCAGAAGAGATGCACCAAGCGCTTGTTGAAGCCGCTGCCGAAGGTGATGAAGGCTTGATGGAATTATTTTTTGAAAATGGCACATTGACAGAGGAAGAATTGACAAAAGGGCTGAATGTTGCCTTGGCAACGCAGTCATTTTATCCTGTTTTTTGTGTGTCTTCTACGCACAACATGGGTAGCGGACGTGTTATGGGCTTTATCCATGACATTTGTCCGTCACCAAATCAGCGTCCTGCGGCACCCCTCAGTAATGGTGGTGCTTTGGCTTGCGATGAAAAAGGTAAAACGGCTGTTTTCATTTATAAAACCATGTCAGAACCGAATGTGGGTAATGTATCCTACTTTAAAGTTTATAGTGGTACGCTCAACAGTGGTGATGATTTGGTCAATGCTGAAAATGGTAGTGTTGAACGCATCAACCAAATGTTCGTTTCAGAAGGTAAAAACCGCGAAATGGTTTCACAGCTTTTGGCGGGTGACATTGGGGTGACTGTTAAATTGAAAAATTCTCACACGAATAATACATTGAATGTCAAAGGTTCAGATATTAAGATTGAACCCATTCATTTTCCTTCGCCACGTATGCGGGTCGCGGTGTCGCCGCCTTCTAAACATGAAGTCGAAAAATTGGCTCGTGCACTGCATACGATTCAAGAAGAAGACCCAACAATTATCATGGAGCAGAGCATCGAGTTGAAACAGATGATTCTGCACGCACAAGGGCAAATGCACTTGGATATTGTTAAATATCGCTTGGAAAAGGTCTATAATGTGCATGTGGACTACATAAAGCCGCGTATTCCGTATCGTGAAACGATTACGAAAATGGCAAACCACAGTTATCGGCATAAAAAACAATCGGGTGGGGCAGGGCAATTTGCCGAAGTTCACATGCGGATTGAGCCTTATACTGAGGGGATGCCTGCACCAGCAGGTTTGAACGTACGGCATACAGAAGAACATGAATTGTTGTGGGGCGGTAAATTAATTTTCAACAATTGTATCGTCGGTGGTGCGGTTGATGCACGGTTTTTATCGGCTATTTTGAAGGGCATTATGAGCAAAATGCAAGAAGGTCCTTTGACGGGAAGTTATGTCCGTGATATTCGGGTGTCTATTTATGATGGTAAAATGCACGCTGTTGACTCCAATGATATGGCGTTTATGACAGCGAGTTCGCAAGCGTTCAGAGAAGCGTTTCCGATGGCGGGACCACAGATTTTAGAGCCGATTTATGACCTCGAAATCCTTTGTGATGGCGAAGTTATGGGTGATGTGATGAGTGATTTGCAGACACGTCGTGCCATCATTATGGGCATGGATGCGGAAGGGCATTATCAAAAAATCTTAGCCCGTGTACCGCTTGCGGAACTGCATGATTATTCACCTTCATTGCGTTCTATAACGCAAGGTAAGGCGAAATTTACAACGCAATATGCTGATTATCAAGCTGTTCCAAATGACATTCAACACCTTTTGATGGAAGAGCACAAACATGAGTTGGAGGAGGAACACGCGCATTAATGAGGGAGTATGAAGGGTAAATGATGAATAGTCTATCATTTTATTCTTGAAAATAAGCGGCTACTGAGGGGTTCTCGGTAGCCGCTTTGTTATGAAATTCAATCGTAAGTGATTCCTTGCAACCGGTCTTTATTATAAAGATAAAACGATAGCAACACGCACGCACCAAAAATAAGCGCAGTTAAGGCAATTATCAAAACGGTTGGATTGTAGACATAAAATACTGAGGGGGTGCCTTTTTGGTAAAAAACACGGATGGTTTTCATAGTGCTTAAAACGATGGGTGAAATAGGGTATGTACCTTGTTGTAAAGTGCCGTTTTCGGGCATATATTCGATTAGGAAAATGGTGCGACCACCGCTAAAAAGACCTGTTCTCATATTTTGAGAACTGATGATATGCCCTTTTGTCTCTTGCCAACCCGACCAACTGGGTGGACGTAGCACATTTAACAACATGATGAAACCGATTGTAAAAGTAAGGCTACCGAACCAAAAGGTCTTTTTTTCATTGTTGCCAAGCGTTTTGTAAAATGAGAGAAAGAGCTGTTTTAAATCTATTTTCATTTTGTCAAATTGTATAAATTTCAATAAAAGTGAAAAAAATCCCCGCAACCAAAGCTACGAGGATTTTTTGAACTTTTACTGAGGGGTCAGTTTTCAATCTCTTCCAGCATGTGTTCTGCTTTTTTGATAGCCATAAATTCCTTCATTTCGCGCCAGCGAGAGCCGAAAATGCGGTTCATGCCTTTGTCAACGACATAGTGTTTGGCAATGAGTATTGCTCCTTTTGCACGACGGATATAACTTTCGTTGGCACGAAGGGCGACTGAGTATCCGCCGTCCACATACTCGATGTAGTGCCAATAGCCGCTCGGCATAAAAATGGTTTCGCCTGGTTCGAGTACCGTTTCCCAACCATGTGCTTTGGCAAGGGCAGGATACTTTTCGTAGTCTGGATTGTTGATGTCCACATAACTGGCTACGGAATACGGCAAATGATACAAAAAAGTGGATTGTTCAGGTGAAAACAAAACGACCCGTTTACGACCATGAATTTGATTCAAAAACACATGGCTCATGTCAATGTCATAATGCATCGGCGTTATGGCACCCTGCCCACCAAAAAACATCATTGGGAAATCGTGGAAAAAGCCGTCCATGATGTCCGGAATTTGGAAATCTTCGCACATCTTCGGTGCGTATTTGAAGATATTCCACAAAAAGATGCGGTAAGGCATGGGGCCGCGTTCCAAAAGTGTGAGATATTCACCAAAACTCATGTGCATTTCAGGCTCCATATAGCCTTTACCAGGTTTTGAGTAATTGGGTGAAACGACAGGAACGTCTAGTTGACCATAATTTTTCTTCAAATTGTCAATAGACCAATTGGTTTTAGCTGGCCATTGTTCCATTAGGTCTGTAAAAACCACCGGTTGATGTGGGTGCAGATACTCGGCGGCGAAAGATTCACGGTTCAAACCGCTTCTTTTTTCGACAGGATTAAGTGTCAGCATGGTGTTTCAGTTTTAAATTGATTCATAGAAATGAAAGTTAAACAGTTAGGTGTTCCAAAAATCCCCCCCCCCTCAGTATTGAGGGCATGATTTTGAGATTTCAAAGTGTTATTTTCATAGTAGTAGTAGATTGCAACATTTCTTTCATCTCAAAATACAAGACGAGGTATTTAAGCCACAAAATTAAGGCAAAAAAGAATTTGAATGTTGGGAAATTGTACCTTAATAACACCATTTCAGTTATATTTATGTAAAATAAACCTTAAGATGGTGTTAAAATCCATCTTTTCGTGTTTTTCAAATTCTATAACAAGCTAAAAATGCCTTATTCTAAAAACCTAACAATATTTGTTAAAGCAAGTTTCTCAATTTACAATAAAAACAAAAATTCATGTTGAATATTATTGAAATCTTGTAGAATTTAGAGACGACAGTCTCAGATTGTGTTGATTTTAAGAAGACGACTCTTTGTTTTCGATAAATAAAAAAAGCAGTTTATAAGCCGATGAGGTGTCTATAAACGGCTTTTTTAAGTAAGAATATTAGATGCTAAAATTGCCTAAAAAGGCGATTCGCTACTGTTTTTAACGACTTTTTGACAAAATGACTTTTTCAATTTTAAAACAATCATTTTAAAAACAAAAAAGACAGCCTCACGAATGAAGCTGCCTTTTTTTATTTCTATGAAAGGTCAAAAGAGACCCCTCAGTATTTTATGCTTAAATTATGCTTTTACCAAGCCTTTTGCTTTTTCCATTACACTTTCAGCGATGCCTTTTGGGGCTTCTTGATAGTGTGAAAATTCCATTGTTGAAGAAGCACGACCTGAAGTGATGGTACGTAAGTGTGTTACATAACCGAACATTTCAGACAAAGGCACGTCCGCTTGGATTGCTACTGCACCACCCATACGCGTTTCTTGTCCTTTTGGCAAGCCACGACGACGGTTCAAGTCACCAATAACGGGTCCTACATACTCCTCTGGAGTAACAACTTCCAATTTCATGATAGGCTCTTGAATGATAGGCTTACATTTCGGTGCTGCTTCACGGAAACCTTCTTTCGCACACAATTCAAAGGCAATTGGTTTCGAGTCAACAGAGTGCATACCACCGTCTGTTACACGTACTTTCATCGCTTCGATATTGTAACCAGCCAAAATACCATTGCTCATCATCGCCGTGAAACCGTCAGTGATAGGCTTGACATAGTTTTTGTCAATCGCTCCACCGACAATCGCCCACTCGAATTGCAATTTTTTCTTGCCTGATTTGAAGTCATCGCTGTCAAGGAATTCTTGGTCAGCAGGGCCTAAAGTGAATTCCATATCAGCAAAGAGACCAGAACCACCCGATTGTTTTTTCAACTTCTCGCGGTGAGTATAAGATTGTGTCAAAGCCTCTTTGTAGTTTACTTGTGGTGCACCTTGGTTACATTCTACGCCATATTCGCGCTTCATGCGGTCAACCAAAATTTCCAAATGCAACTCACCCATACCACTGATGATTGTTTGAGCTGTATTTTCGTCGTATTTAACGCGGAAAGTAGGGTCTTCGTCAGACAATTTACCCAAAGCCATACCCATTTTGTCCATGTCTTTCTGTGTTTTTGGCTCAATTGCCAAAGAGATAACAGGCTCAGGGAATGCCATTGATTCCAAAATAATCGGTCTGTCTAACGCACAAAGTGTATCACCCGTACGAATTTCAGAGATACCCACAACTGCCACAATATCGCCTGCTTCAACAGAGTCAACAGGAATTTGCTTATTTGCATGCATTTGGAAAATACGTGAAATACGTTCTTTTTTACCTGAACGTGTGTTCAAAACATAAGTACCCGCTTCCAAACGACCAGAATAAATACGTGTATATATCAAACGTCCAACATATTTGTCCGTTACGATTTTAAATGCCAAAGCAGAGAACGGCTCGTTAACATCTGGGCTACGGGTTTCTTCAGCTTCAGTATCAGGATTTGAACCTTTGATGGCTTCAACGTCAAGCGGAGATGGCAAATAAGCACAAACAGCATCCAAACATGCTTGAACACCTTTGTTTTTGAAGGCAGAACCACACATGACAGGTGTCATTTTCATATCAATAACTGCCAAACGGATAGCCGCTTGCAACTCGTCAACTGAAATTGATTCTGGGTCTTCAAAGAATTTTTCCATCAATTCGTCGCTGTAACCTGCAACCTCTTCAATCAAAAGAGCGCGTGTTTCAGCAACTAATTCAACCATATCTTCAGGAATTGGAATAACATTAAAAGTCATACCTTGGTCATGCTCGTTCCAAACAATCGCTTGGTTTGTAACGATATCGACAACACCTTGGAATTTCTCCTCGTTGCCAATTGGCACTTGAAGAGGAATAGCGTTAGCACCCAATTTCGCTTTCATGTCTTTTACAACAGAGAAAAAGTCTGCACCTGCACGGTCCATTTTGTTAACGAAAGCAATACGCGGTACGCGGTAGCCGTCAGCCAAACGCCAGTTTGTTTCAGATTGAGGCTCAACACCGTCAACAGCTGAAAACAAGAATACCAAACCATCCAATACACGCAATGAACGATTCACCTCAACCGTAAAATCAACGTGACCCGGTGTGTCAATGATATTCATCGGATATTCTGTGCCTTTCCAAAACCATTTTGTTTTAGTTGCCGCAGACGTGATTGTGATACCACGCTCTTGTTCTTGAGCCATGTGGTCCATCGTTGCTGCACCGTCATGCACCTCACCAATGCGGTGAGAAATACCCGTATAGTAGAGGATACGCTCGGTAGTAGTCGTTTTACCTGCGTCAATGTGCGCAGCGATACCGATGTTCCTCGTGTATTTTAAATCTGTAGTTGCCATGATTTATTTAAATTATTGCTATTATAAAATTTTTATCGAAATGAATACACCATATATATAAGATGTAAAATTGTTCATTAAGTTGATTGAAAAATGCGTCCTTTGACACTTAAACATTTTTCAAAAACACCCCCCTCAGTATAAAAAGACTTTTTGAAGTCTTGTAAAAGACTGAATGTTGACAAACAGTCACTATTACTGAGGGGTATAGAAGCAAGGCGGCATGGGAATATTATTTTGAATTTTAAATAAATTTAATGTCAAATATTTTGCCAAAAAATTTAATTCAATTCATCTGACGTATAATTCAATACTATACGCAAAATAAAATTTTAAGGCTTTTTTGTAGAAAAAATATAGATTTTTGCTTGAAAAATCAAATTTTGAATTTTTATTTTCAAAACGCCCGCAAAGATGCGACTTTTTAGCGAAACAAAGAAATATAAGCCCAAATTAGTGTAACTTTATTCAGTGCATTATTTTATGAAAAACAGCAAATCAGTTTTCTAAGTGTTTGTTTGAAGAATAAAAATTATACCTTTGATTGATCTTATAAATAGAAAATAAAGTTAAACTGTCAATAAACAAACCCGAACAGCGTGAAATTAAAATTTATAGGTCAAGGCATAGACTCTGAAAGTGAAGTAACTGCGGGGAACTTCATCATTGATTCGTTTAAAAGCAATCAATATAATTCATTCAAGGCATTTGTTGCGTTTGTAAGTACAGGCGGACTTAAAAATATCATTGAACAACTCATAGAATTTAGGTCAACAGGTGGTACAATATGTCTGTATTTAGGCGTTGACTTAAATGCTACATCAAAAGAAGCTTTAGAAAAATTGCTGGAACTTGAAATAGAATCTTACGTTATTTATTCTCCTAACAATATCATCTACCATCCTAAAATATACGCTTTTGAGGGAGAAACTGTGACAAGAACAATTATAGGTTCATCAAATCTTACAGAAAGTGGGCTTTTTCAAAACGTTGAAGCCTCAGTTTGTATTGATTTTGAAAGTGGAGAGGAGAAAGGGTCTGAGTTTTTAGCTGATATTTATGACCATTTTAATTCAATAATCAATCAAAAACATCCGAGTTGTCAATTGTTGACAAAGGAGGTTTTAGAAATTCTTATTGAAAGTAAAGTTGTTTTGCCCGAAATTCTTAATCGAGCCAAACACAATCAAATAAATAAAGAATTTGGGCTAAAAGAAGCTAAAATAAACACAAGGTTGTTAGAGAAATTTGGAAAAATAAAAGCCAAACGTCCGCCCAAAGGCTACAAAAAGACTGTTATCAAACAGGAATTGCTGGTTGAAGAAAAAACAGATGTTGTAAAAATTGTTGACGAAGCAACAGAATTAACGGCGGGTTCGATGTGGATTGAAACGGGTAAAATGACGGGCGGTTCAAGAAACATTCTTGATTTATCGAAAAAAGGGAAACAAGATGGTGTTACGAAATTTGGAAGTGTCACGTATTTTGGTTTACAACCGAACAATACAACTGAAATTAAAGAGATTAATATCGTTTTTGGTGGTAAAGTTTACAAAAAGAATGATATTTTCTTTGCCGAAGGGAATAGTAACTGGCGGCTTCGACTGAATGGAGAAACGGATGCGGGGGAAAAAATCACCATTTTCTCGAAGCCAAATCTTGGTGAAAACGGTGGTTTTCAATACAAAATCCTTGTATTTACAAAAATGGATGACACAAATTTTAAGTTAGAAATTTTGGACAAAGAAGAAAAAGACAAACTGATTGAAAACTCATCAGACTGGGCAAAAGGCGGCAATGAAACCACGGGACGGGCTTATGGGATTATCTAAACGGAGTTCTTTTAGCTCATTTTTGAACCAAATCCAATCATTTTCCGCATATTGTTTGCTAAATCCACTCAATACAAGTGTCATTTCCAAATCATTCAAATTGTAAAGAAACATAAAAAGCAAATCTATTTTTCTGATTATTTCAAATCGGCTTTCCTTTATATCAATTTTAGGATTCAATTCTAAGGTCTCAAAAAGAGAATTTAGACGTGCATCATTTTTAAAGAGTAAGAATACAAGTGAAGAAATATGTTGTTTAACAGTCGCTTCAAAGCCGTGAAAATTTATTGTTTTTTCGATTTCTTCCTGATTCGGAACAGGCATTTGATTTATCACAGATTGCGTTAAATCAATGCCACTTAATTTTTTCTTTAAAATAAAATCAAAAACGACTGAATTGAAAAGACCTGTTAAATAAGGTAAATTCTTTTGATTTGTCGTTAAAAACTGAACCGATTGTGAAGCAGGTATAAAAGGCAACAGAGTCGCAATAGAGGTTCGTGTATTGGTTGCAGAAGTCAAACTTCGCCATACCAACATAAATTTTTCTTGGTGATTTTTAGAAAGTTGTAACCATTTTTCACGATTAATAAAGAATCTGGCTTCTGGAAAGTAATTTTTTACTTCTTTTTGGTCATCATTTAATACAACAGACGACGACTTATTACCATATCGTAATTCATCCGATACAGTATTGAAACCCGAATATTTTCCATCATATTGATTAAAAAACTTTCCTTCATAAATGGGTACATTATCATTAGCACTTTGCTTTGAAATGAATTCGGCATGGCTCGTAAAATGAACAATTCTTCCAAATCTAACTTTATTATAAATATTTTTGAAAAAAGGAAAGTCATAAGAAATTCTAAGAAGAAAATCAGCTTCTTCTTTAGTTGAAAAATTGGGCAACATACCCGTAAAAGGATTTAATAACAACAAACTCTTGTACGACAATGTCATAACAGATTTGGTTTTTTCAATATCTTTTACTTCACTTAAATTCATTGAGACATTAAAATTTTCACTTTGAGAATGTCCCAACAATAAAAAGCAAAACCGTTCTCTACTATCAATATTAAAAATTTTTTTCCGATTGATAAAATCATAAATAGCAACGACTTTATTTTCTTTTGTTAAATATTTAAAAAGATTTTGATTGACTTGACTTGTTACAACAGCACTTTTCAAAACCAAACCAATAACACCTCTTTGAGTTTTTAATTTTATAGCTGCATCCGTAAATAAAGCATAAGTATTTAACTCGCCATTGTTTGATAAATCGAAAAAAGAATTTTGTTTTAAAACTAATTTTGCCTTTTCTATTTCAAATTTAAATTCTTTTGAAAAAAGCGAAAGTTGAACGTCATTAGTTTCAGTTTCGTTAATTTCATGGGTTCGGCTCGATTTAAAATGATTGTCCGCAATAGTATTTGAATAAAGCGCGTAAAATTTTTTCTCTTCAAACCGTATTTTTTCCCACGGGGGATTTCCTAAAATAATATCATACTCTTTTAGTTGGTTTTTATTTAAACTCAATTGCTCATGGTAAATAAAACCACTTGAAAAAGTGTCTATTTTTTTAGATTTATTTACGGAAAAATTGGATTGCAATAGAAAATTAGCGTGAATAAAATTCTTATTCACAATTTTATAAAGACTTGGTTGTTTAATGTGTAAAAGCATATTGAGTTTGGCAACTTCCAAAGCCAAACAATCAACATCGAAGGCAAAAATATTTAAAGCTATGGAAGTCAATAAGTTAGCTTTTGTGTCCTCTTGAATATTAAGTTTTTCAAACAGTTTTTCAAAGTAATTTATCACTTCAATTAAAAAATTTCCTGCACCACAAGAGAAGTCGGCAAAACTAATTGCGGTAATTTCTTTTAAAAATTGGGGATTCAAATCTTCTAAACCTTTCGTAGAAAGTTTTGAGATTTTGTAATTCAAATCAAAAAAAGTATCTATCGTCTTTTGAGTAACAGACTTTGCCAAATCAACGGGCGTATAATAACTGCCTAATTTATTGCGGTAATTTTTTGCTGATGAAATTTGTGTTCCTGTACTTTCATTGCCTGTTTCAATACTTAAAAGTGTTTCATAAAGCGTGGCAATATCGAGTGAATCAATATCTTGTAAAAGGCAAAGATGGGTATCCACTAATTGTATTAAATTGTCGCTTGCATTGTCAATGATTGAAGAAAATAAATTATCAATAGCAAAAGTGTTTTTAAACCACTGATTTGTAGATAAAACAATCTTGTGTTTTTCTATTTTAGTTGGTGCGTTCTTTATAAAAATAACAGCCGCCATAAAAACGGCCTTAGTTTTAAATCTTTCCTTATTGAGTTCAATAGGATGCGTGTTTTGTTGATTTTCAAAACAATTTGAAAGGTATTCTTTCAAAATATAGGCGTATATGTCTAAGGCTTTATACATTATGCGCTTGTCCAACGGTTAATGATTCATTGGTAATTAAAACCAATGGTTTATTGAAGAAACTAATCTTGTGATGAGTATTCAATATGGATATAATTCTTTCCGTTAAATTCTGTTTATTATTCAAAAAAGTGTATTTATTTTTTATTTGACTAATAAATGAATAAATGTTTATAACCTCAAATTTGTAAATAGATATTTGCTTAACACCTAATTCATTTAAAATTATTTTATGTAATAAATCATTAAAATATTTTGCTTTTGTAGCGTGCAAATGATGAATTTCTTTTTTAATTAAATCAAAAATAACTTTCGGATGAGCATCTAATTTATGCGATAAATCTTCAAATATACTTTCACTACCAACAGAATAGCCGTTGATAGCCCGACTTGTTGACAAGCAATTTAAATCAATATTGGCAGATAATAGCGTGTCTAATTTTTCAATACTCAGATTAATAGAATAGTTTGTATTTAAAAAAGGTGATTCACCCACAACGTTTTTTATTTCTAATATTTCTTTTGAATTAAAATTGTATTGCTTTTTAATTTCAATTTCAATTTCTGACTCTAATAAAAGTCTTTGATAATCGCTTTCTATATCTTCCAATATAGAACGCTCAATAGACAAGTCAATATCTGTTATAGTGGAGTAATCAATTTGTTGAAATTCAAAATTGGGCAATTTCTTTTGTAAATATTTCTCTTTTAGCTCTAAACACGCTTGGCTTTTAGCTGCAATCAATGGGGAATCTAAAATATTTGGTGCAACAGGAATTTTTGAAATATATCCAGCACTAATCGTAAATTTAGGATTAATAAGTTTCAGTAAAAACGTTGCAACTTTTGAATTTAGAAAAGCAAGGTGAGCATATTTATCCCCCCTCAGTACCTGGATACCCGGACCTGATGCTATGAAAACTTGATTCTCTTTTAGAATCCGAACATTTAAGCCCAAAGTTCCTGTATCGCTGTAAACAAGCTGTGTTGTAGCAATTTTATCAATATTCCTTAACGCACTGCCTTTGTTTGCTTTTATTGTTTCTGCATTTTTACCCCAATATACCTTGTAATAATTCAAACCAGCCCATTTACTGTACCCACCGCCTTTACTCACTAACCGCCAATCGGGGCTGCCATTTACCTCCCAAGCATATTTCACAAATTCAGCATTATTGCCCGTTGAAGTACCTTGCATTGGGTTTGCAAAGGCTGAATAAAGTTGTAACCCTTCTATATTATCAAACCGATGTTCTAATTGATAATTAAATTCACAATGACTGTTTTTCAAAAATTGGTTTTGATTTAATTCAAAAGTTAATTCATCGGGTATATTTTTTTCTGAAACTAAATGGCGTTTCTCTGAAAGATTTTTATATTTTAAATTGTAAAATCGAGATGTTGGTACGTTTGAATGACCGATAACACACAAGGCAATATTTGTTTTTTCGCCGTTTATATCTTCAAATGCGTTACTACCTAAATCAATACATTCTTTTAACGTTTGTGTTTTTAAAAATAATTTTCTAAACTCTTTCAAGGAAGACAAATACATCCAGTTGTTTTGAGAGACTACGCCTAAAACATCATTTTTATCCATCAACTGAATGATTCTTTGAATAAAAGATACGCACAAATCGCCTTTGCTTTGCGGATAGCGTACAAGCAAATAGTTTTTTAAGGAGGTGTCCATATCCCGTTTACCCATAAACGGTGGATTGGTAACAAACACTTTTATCTTTTTTTCTTTCTTTATCTCTTCTAAAAAAGATTTAAATGTTTTTTGTTTAATAAAATTCGAGCAAACATGTGGATTAAGAAAGCCTAATTTGTCATTTTCAATACCACCAAAAATATTAATTTCTGTGGATTCACTCGGCACGGCATAACCACAAGCCTTGACAAATAAAGACAATGAAGCAATTTTTGAAAGATTTTCATCTAAATCGTAACCAACTATGGCTTTTTTTAAAATCGTATCAACAATCAAAAGATTAGACCATTCTGGTTTCGCCTTTTTATACAATTCAAAAAGGCGTTCAAAAGAATAATTCAAGAAATTACCGCCACCTGATGCGACATCAATCACGACAATATTTTCAATATTTGTGCTATCGAAATTCAATAAACATTCATTGACCAAATATTTTACCATGTATTTATCGGTAAAAAACTGAGTCGTATAAAGCAAATCCAAGCCAGTAATTTTCACATTGTCTTGACCAATTTTTGAAAAAGCATTTTTTTCTAAATCCTTTTTCAAAAATTGATACGACCATGAAATAATATCATCTACATCATCATCTATTTTGGCGAAAACAGCTTTCAGTTTTTCAAAAGTTATAAAAAGTAACTCTGTTCTAAGTTGGGCTTCAGTAGAAATGAAAACATCTATTAATTCAGGAAACCTTTGTTCGATAAGCGGAATATTTCCATCTGATTCAAGCGGGCTATTGGGTTTTGTTTTTTTACTCAATGCAATAGTGGCTATCAAAACAGAAAAATAGATGCTTAAGTCCTGCACAGGAATTTGCTTTTCCTCTGGACTTAAACTATTGATAAAATACCCAATAAGGCTTTTAATTCTCTGTTTCACGTTAATTTTTTTTATGTACCAATCTCATTAATAACTATTTTCAGAAACAAAGTTAGAACTTTTAACACAGAAAAAGATATTAACCGTTCGTAAAAACACTTTGTATTTAGAAATGGCACTTGTATTTGGTTGCTGTCTATAAATATTTGTATTTTCAACTCGATTTCTACAAAAATTCAATACAAAGCCATTATCGTTAGTAAAATTCAATAAAAAATGAAAATTAGACGCTTTTTGACCTTCTTATTACTCCTTCAATTCCCTATTTATGTTTTTACACAAAAAACACCTACCCAACTCACAACCCCTTTCGAGCGTGATTCGTCGCATACAGCCACGCATACTGAGGGGGTCGCTTTTTATCAAAAATTGGCGCAGACTTTTCCGACAAAAATCAAACTATCCACTTTTGGCGTAAGTGACGGCGGCGCACCTTTACATGTTGCTGTTATCAGTGCAGACCAAACGTTTACGCCAGAGTCTGTTCACAAAGCAGGGAAATTGGTATTGTTTATAAACAATGCCATACATCCAGGCGAGCCAGAAGGTGTTGATGCAACCATGCTTTTTGTCCGTGATTTGTTGACAAATGCTAAAAACGACGCTTATTTGAAGCAAATAACAGTTGTTGTCATCCCTTTTTACAATGTTGACGGTGCTTTAAATCGCAGTGTAACGAGCCGAGCCAATCAAAATGGTCCAGCTGAATATGGCTTTCGGGGCAATGCTCAAAACTTAGATTTGAATCGTGATTTTGTCAAATGCGATACACGCAATGCGGCAGCTTTCAATCAAGTTTTTACAAAATGGCAACCCGATGTTTTTATTGATAACCATACATCAAACGGTGCAGATTACCAATATACGATGACGTGTATTGCGACACAGCAGTCTAAACTTGCTCCGCAATTGGCTGATTATCAACAAAATGCGTTGTTACCACAATTATATGACGCAATGAAAATGGCTGGTTTTGACATGACTCCCTATGTCAGTTTTGAAGGTTTACCTGATAAAGGTATTGTAGGTTTTATGGATGCACCGCGTTATTCAACGGGATATGCGGCTTTGCATCATACCTTAGGTTTTATGCCTGAAACGCACATGTTGAAGCCTTTTCCTGCACGTGTACGCGGTACTTTGGCGTTTTCAAAAGCTATTTTTAAAATCTGTTTTGATGATAAAACTAAAATTTTAAAAGCCAAACAAGCCGCTATCAATTTTTATAAAACAGAAAAAAAGACTTTTGAACTGCAATGGAAACTCGATACTTCGCAACGTAAATCCTTGATATTCAAGGGGTATGAAGCCAAGTACAAAGCCAGTGAAGTATCTGGTTTGTCTCGTCTATGGTATGACCGCACCGCGCCTTATGAAAAAACAATTCCCTATTTTGATTTTTATACCCCCTCAGTATCCATCCAAAAACCGAGTGCTTATATCGTTCCACAAGCCTATCAAAAAGTGATTGAACGGTTGAAATGGAACGGTGTTGTGATGCGTCCTTTGAAAGCGGACACAACGGTTGATGTTGAGTTGTATCGCATCAATAATTTTAGAAGTTCTCCAAATCCTTACGAAGGGCATCATCCAAACAGTAATGTTGAATTCAGTACGGAAAAGCAAAAACGCCTCTTTCACAAAGGCGATTTTTGGATAGATATGAATCAAAATGCTAATCGCTACATTATCGAAACGCTTGAACCACAAGGCATGGACAGTTACTTCGCATGGAATTTTTTTGATGGCATTTTGAATCAAAAAGAGGGGTATTCCGATTATGTTTTTGAAGACCTTGCTGCCGAATTTTTGAAAAAGAACCCCGATTTGAAGCAGAAATTAGAAGAAAAACGACAATCTGACTCGAAATTCGCTGCTGATGCGGGTGCACAATTGGATTTTGTTTATAAAAATTCACCTTATTTTGAACCTAACTTTCGGCTTTATCCGATTGGGCGAGTAATGAGAAAGTAAAAAAAAAATGCCGCATTTCGAATACACGAAATGCGGCTTAAAATGATGTTCAGACAAGTTCGAGGGAAAAATTATAATTTACTGCTTAGGCGTGCTTAAAAGGCTTGGTGCATTAGACGGAACGCTTGGTTCAGCAGGTTTTTCATTAACAGTACCGTGAATCGTCAAAACGCGCGCTTGGTCGCCTTCGTTTGTTTCGATAGTTACTGTTTTAGTGAAAGGGCCTACACGTTGCGTGTCATAACGGACTTCAACTTCGCTTGTTTCGCCTGGCATTACAGGTTCTTTTTTGTAGTTAGGTACTGTGCAACCACAGCTACCACGAGCGTTTTTGATGACAAGTGGTTCAGTACCCGTGTTTTTGAATTTGAACTTACGGAGTGGGTCAGCACCTTGTGCGATTGTACCGTAGTCCATATCAATTTTTTCAAAAG
>JANLQI010000489.1:0-11040 GCA_031367705.1 Saprospiraceae bacterium
CTTTTCTTTCTAAGAGAATCGCTTCATTTTCAACGTGTTCGGGGTCAGGTACGCAACAATCCACAGGACAAACGGCGGCACATTGCGGCTCTTCGTGGAAGCCCATACACTCGGTACATTTATCGGGAACGATATAATAAAAATCGTCGGAAACGGGCATTTGTACGGCGGCAGCATCTACAATTCGTCCGTCATTGAGCGCATAATCGCCATTCACGTCTGCACCATCGCTGATTGTCCATTCTACACCACCCTCATATATTGCATTGTTCGGACATTCTGGTTCACATGCACCACAGTTGATACAGTCGTCCGTTATCATTATTGCCATTATTCTATTATTTTTTGTTGAAAAAACGCTTTAACCACCCCCTCAGTATCCAAACACATTTTTGTTATTTAAGTTTCGGAAGAGATATTGGTTCAAAGGCGGCGCAAAAGTAGGGAGTTTCTGTCTATTTTGTAGCAGATTTTAAAGAAATAGTGTCATTTAATTGTATTCTTTGAAAAACATGAACAATTTCTCGATAAAAAAAGCCGCTTCGATGACTCGAAACGGCTCTTTATATGCTTAGTTACTGAGGGGTGCTCAATAACGATAATATTCAGGTTTGAAAGGACCTTCAACCGCTACACCGATGTAATCGGCTTGGTCTTTACGCAATTCTTCCAATTCAACACCGATTTTTGCTAAGTGCAAACGAGCGACTTTTTCGTCAAGGTGTTTTGGCAACATATAGACCTTGTTTTCATATTTGTCTTCGTTTTGCCACAATTCGAGTTGTGCCAAAACTTGATTCGTAAACGAATTTGACATTACGAAAGAAGGATGTCCTGTTGCACAACCCAAGTTGACCAAACGACCTTCAGCCAAAAGGATGATGTCGTTGCCATCTATATTGTACAAATCAACTTGTGGTTTGATTTCAACTTTTGTTGAACCATAAGTTTTATTCAACCATTGCATGTCAATTTCGTTGTCGAAGTGACCGATATTACAAACGATGGTTTTATCTTTCATCAAACGGAAATGTTTTTCAGAAACGATGTCTTTGTTACCCGTAGCCGTCACAATAATTTGTGCGCGTGGGATAGCATTTTCCATTTTAATGACTTCGAAACCGTCCATAGCTGCTTGAAGCGCGCAAATTGGGTCAATCTCTGTTACAATTACGCGACAACCTGCACCTTTCAATGAAGCAGCAGAGCCTTTACCTACGTCACCATAACCTGCAACGACAGCTACTTTACCCGCCATCATCACGTCTGTTGCACGACGAATCGCATCAACTAATGATTCTTTACAGCCGTATTTGTTGTCGAATTTAGATTTTGTTACTGAGTCGTTGATATTGATTGCAGGTAACGGCAAAGTTCCTTTAGTCATACGCTCATATAAACGGTGAACGCCCGTCGTCGTTTCTTCTGAAATACCACCGATGTTGTGAACGAGTTCAGGGAAACGGTCGAGTACCATATTTGTCAAGTCACCACCGTCGTCAAGAATCATGTTGAGTGGTTGGTCGTTTTCAAAAGCAAATAATGTTTGCTCGATACACCAGTCAAATTCTTCTTCGTTTAGACCTTTCCATGCGAAAACAGGCGTACCTGTAGCAGCAATAGCCGCAGCAGCATGGTCTTGCGTTGAAAAGATATTACATGATGACCAAGATACTTCCGCGCCTAATTCAACAAGTGTTTCGATGAGAACAGCTGTTTGAATGGTCATGTGAAGACAGCCTGCGATACGTGCGCCAGCGAGTGGTTTTGTAGCACCAAATTCTTCGCGCAAAGACATTAAGCCTGGCATTTCTGCTTCTGCGAGTTGTATTTCTTTACGCCCCCAAGCTGCAAGGTTGATGTCTTTAACCTTATAAGGGAGTTTTTTTTGAGTTGCTTGCATTATAAAAATTTTATTATCAATGAATTAAAAATGTGTTTTCAAAAAGCGGTGCAAAGATACTGCTTTGCTTTCAAAACGTATGACATTTTGAAAAGTTCTTATTTTTTACAAAAAAACAATAAAAATAAAGACTTATTTAGGCAATGTAAATCGAAATGTCGAGCCTTGCCCCTTGACAGATTCAACCCAAATACGACCACCTAATTGAGTTACTATTTTGGCACAAATAGCCAAACCGATGCCCGTACCTTCATACTCTGTGCGTTTGTGAAGGCGTTGAAAAATTGTGAATATGCGTTCAATATCATTGTTATCTATACCAATACCATTGTCTTCGACGCTAAACACCCAATGGTCTGTATGTTCTTCCGCACTGATGAGGATGATAGGACGACCCAATGGGCGACGAAATTTGATAGCATTTCCAATTAAATTTTGGAACAACTGAATCAATAAAGACTGTACGGAAAGCAGCGTGGGCATTTCAAGACACAGGATATTGGCAGACGTTTCTTCGATGTTGATTCTGAGATTGGCACGTGCCATACGGACGACATCGCCAATATCCACAGGCTCTGGGTCTATCAGATTTTTGCCAATTGTCGCGTATTGCAGCAATGCATCTAACAAAGCACTCATGCGCCCGACACCTTCTTTGATGAATTTGAAATACGTTTCAGATTCTTTTCCTAACTTCTCTTGATATTGATTTTCAATGATTTGCGTAAAAGAGCCTATCATTCTCAAAGGCTCTTTAAGGTCATGCGAAGTAATAAACGCAAATTGGCGCAGCTCCTCATTGACATGTTTTAATTGGTCGTTTTGCAAAGCAATCTGCCCGCTTTGTTCCAAAAGTAAGGCTTGATAGCTGTTTTCCTTTGTCAAAGTTTCAATTTTACGTTGTTTTTCACTCAAAGAATACTTGATTTCAAGGTCAAGGGCATGACGAGAACGTTGTACTTTCAAAAAATCAGCTTGTCTACGCGAGTAAATCAGTTGCGCTCGATAAGCACGACGATAGTCATTGACACTTTGAAACATTTTTGCCAATAGCCTAAAACCACGCAATTCTGACGTATCGTCAAGCACTCGACGAGCCGCCGCAATACCTCTAATCGCTGTTTTTGCCCCCCCCTCAGTATTGCCTTGTAAAAAAGCAATTTCAGCAAGATTCAAGAGGTTGATTTGCCGTCCTGTTGCATTACTAATGCGGTCAGGCATCAATTCAGCCGCTTTTTGGGCATGTTCAATGCCTTCATCTAATTTTTTCAGTGCCAATAATGTCCGACTAATAAGGGTATGTGCATGAATAATTATTTCAATTTTCCCTTCTATAATTGCAGCCGACAATCCTTTTTCAAGATATTCGAGTGCGCCGTCATATTGTTCAGCAGCATGACGCAGGTTGCCTATGTTGAGGTTTGTCGCAATTCTGATATTTTCATTTAGGACATCATTATAGTCATTTAGGGCTATTTGGTAGCGGTCGAGGGCCTCTGCATAGTTGAATAAATTGGCATATACGTTGCCGATGTTAATTAGGCAATTAGCGACATTTGACCGATAGCCTATTTGTTCACTTTTTTCAAGAGACTCTAAAAACAGTGTTAGAGCTGATTTATAATCAGAACCTATACTATGAACAATGCCCAAATTGAGCAATGCCCATGCCTCGCGCTCCAAGTCACCTATCTGACGACTCAATTCGAGTAAAGGACGAATAAACTCTTCTAATTTAGTGAAACTTTGGCGGTGGAGGTGTATTTGTGCTAAAAGTTGAAGCAAATCGGCTTCTAACAACTTGGCTCGCGCTGTGCTTTCATATTGTTGGACGGTGTTCAATCCTTCATTTGCCAATTCTAACGCCGCCATATAGTCATTCTGCTGTTCGTATAACCGAGCAGATAATATTAAAGATTCGACATATTTTATATCTTTAGGCAATTGATTTTCAATCACTTCTGCATCTTTATTAGGATTTGTATCTGAAAGTTTATCTGCCATATGAAGCGAAAATCGTTTTTGAGAAAGTGTTTCTGTCAATATTAACACTTAACTTACTATCTTATTAAAGTAACAAAAGTAAAATATTGTTTTGTAAATATCGTCAATAATAAATAGGATAGAATAATTTACAGACTTTGACTACTGTTATTTTGAAAATTGGCAATAGTAAAGCTAATTTTGCCCTGATTATAAAACAGTTAAACATTTAATTTTCCAATATGATACAGCGCATACAAAGTATTTTCTTGCTTTTAGCATCGGGTTCACTCGGTAGCTTGTTTGTCACCCCCGTTTCGTTTGCCGATTTTACAGAACCCAACCCCTCAGTACCCGCTACTATGGATGGCTTTTTGAACATTTATGATGATAAAATCATGTTGGGTGTCACAGCAATTGCCATTGCATTGAGTCTGTTAACGCTTTTCTTGTTTAGAAATCGTCCCAATCAAATCCGTTTTGCTTGGACGATGATGGCTGTCACCGTCGTTTTAATCGGTTTAGCCGTTTGGCATATTCAAACGGTCGCTGCCGTTGTACCAGTCAAAACATCTATTTTGGGCTTCATTTCCAGCGCATTGGCTATTATTTTTGGCTTCCTCGCTATTCGGTATATTCGCAAAGACGAGTTGCTTGTTCGCTCTGCGGATAGACTTAGGTGATTGTTAAATCTAAAGAATCCGTTAGGATTAAAGCGGAAATAAGGTATGGTAGACAGAAATTTGAATCGTTTTTGTTTTTTTATGAAAAAAAACAAAAACTATTCAAATTTCTGTCTACCATACCTTAGCAATATGATTACACCTTATCCCGCCCAATTCGCCCTATCAAGACTCCTAAACTGTATCGCTTCTGCCAAATGTTCAGGCTTAATATGTTCACTTTCTGCTAAATCTGCTACCGTTCGGGCAACTTTTAAGATGCGGTCATAGGCACGTGCAGACAATTGCAGCTTTGCCATAGCCGTTTTCAACAATTCCAACCCCTCAGTATCGAGACTGCAAACCTCACGTACCAAGCGGCTGGGCATGTGCGCATTGCTGTAAACGCCTTTATGATTCTTAAACCGCGCATCTTGTATGTCTCGCGCACGAACAACACGGGCCGCAATGTCCACACTCGTTTCAGATTGATGATTCGTATTCGTCAACTCCTCCAATTTCACAGGTACGACTTCAACATGAAGGTCAATTCTATCAAGCAAAGGCCCTGAAATTTTTGATAAATAGCGTTTTACAACGCCAAAACCGCAGACACAAGGCTTTTCGGGATGATTGTAATACCCACAAGGACACGGATTCATGGACGCAATGAGCATAAAACTGGCAGGGTAGTCTATCGTCAATTTCGCTCTCGAAATCGTTACACGACGTTCCTCCATCGGTTGCCGCATGACTTCAAGGACAGTTCGTTTAAATTCAGGCAATTCGTCAAGGAACAAAACGCCATTGTGCGCTAACGAAATTTCACCAGGCATAGGCGTTGACCCACCGCCGACTAAGGCCACATCGCTAATGGTATGATGTGGCGACCGAAAAGGACGTTTCGCAACAAGCGAGGCTTCGGGCGGCAAAATGCCCGCAACGGAGTGGATTTTAGTCGTTTCTAAGGCTTCATGCAGGTTTAAAGGCGGTAAAATGGTCGGTAAACGCCTTGACAACATCGTTTTACCAGCTCCAGGAGGACCAATGAGAATGGCATTATGACCACCTGCGGCAGCAATTTCAAGCGCACGTTTGATGTTTTCTTGACCGCGCACGTCTGAAAAATCAACGTCATAAATGCTATTTTGAGCCGCAAATTCAGCGCGCGTGTCCACGACGACACGTTCTAATTGCCTTGTGCCTTCAAAAAACTCAATGGCTTCTCTTAGGTTTTCGATACCATAAACGTCAATACCACTGACAATAGCCGCTTCTCGAGCATTGGCTTTTGGTAAAATAATGCCTTTAAATTTTTCCGCACGGGCTTGAATTGCCATTGGCAAAGCACCTTTAACAGGACGAACTGAGCCATCAAGCGACAATTCTCCGACGATGATAAAATTTTCTAAATCATTAAAAATCAAACCGTTAGCTGCTGCATAAACGCTGATAGCAATGGGCAAATCATACGATGCACCTTCTTTACGCAGGTCTGCGGGAGCGAGGTTGACCACGAGTTTCATACGTGGCATACCAAACTTTGAGTTTATCAAAGCGGCTTCAATGCGTTGCCAGCCTTCTTTGACCGCATTGTCGGGCAAACCAACGAGGAAGTAAAAAGTCGGAATTTTTTTGTCTTCATTTTGAGGTGGCAAACCACCCGCACTGACTTCAACAGTGATTGTTGTGGATTCGATGCCATGAACGGCACCTGCATAAGTTTTGACGAGCATCTTCTCGGAGTATGTTTGTTTTGTTAGGAATATGTTTGTCAATCCTGCGAAAGGTAGTTTTTTGTTTTCAAATGGCAAAATACTGAGGGGGGTAATTTTGTAGCAAAATGGCTTGTTAACAATATATTTTTTATAGAATCATAACATTTTAACCAATATTAGGCTCATTTTAATATTATTTTTTATCACTTTGAGCGTACCGTAACACGGGTTTTAACCCGTAATGTCGCTCTTAATACGGTACATCGGGTTAAAACCCGTGTTACGTTCGCTATTAAAATCTATCTTTAAACAAGTTCATTTTACAACAAATGCTCTTCATTTTTATTGGCTTTTATGATTTTCAAGAAATCATGACGCGGTATAACCTTGCCGCCCAAATTAGTCAAATGCGTCGTTTCCTGTTGACAATCAATGAGTTGGAAACCCAACGATTTTAGTTTTTGAACAAAAGAAATAAAACCAAACTTAGACGCATTTGACCGAAACGCAAACATACTTTCACCAAAAAATATACGTCCCCACGAAACGCCATACAAACCGCCCACCAATTCATCGCCTTCCCAAACTTCAACGGAATGAGCAAAACCCCACTGATTCAAAACAGTATAAGCCTCAATCATTTCTTCATTTATCCAAGAACCTCCTTGACCTTCTCTATTGGTATTCATGCAGTTACGCATGACTGTTTCAAAACATTGATTATAAGTGACCCTAAACTTTTTTTGATTAAACAATGGACGCATACTTTTAGACACCTTCAACTCATCTGGAAAAAGTACCATGCGCGGGTCAGGTGACCACCACAAAATAGGTTCATAACCGATGTTGTACCAAGGGAAAATGCCGTTTTTGTAGGCTTCAAGCAGCCTTTCGGGTGTCATCTCACCACCGACGGCAATAACACCATCCGAATCCACCGTTTCAGGGTTTGGGAAATCAATAAGTAGCGGATTCAGCCAAGAGACAGGAGACATAGCGTATAGATTTATTTTTTAACTATCAAAAACACAAAAATACTGAGGGGGCAAATGTCGATGATAAATTTCGATTCTTTTTTAAAACGAAGTTGTAACCTCTTGCAAAGATTGCTTGTCATATCCACAAATAACGGTTCGGAATCGAACATTTAGAAACAAAATTTTATAACAATAAAAAATAATATAATAATGGATCCAGCACTTCTTGCCCTTTCCATTCCTATAATAGGAACGATAGGCTTATTCACAATGCTTATTTTTTTACGCCGGTACCACAATATGGAGCGTATGGCGATGATTGAACGCGGTATGAACCCATCTGATTTAGCAACCAATTTTAAATCAATGAGACGCAATAGAGACCCTTTACGTTTTTTACGCATCGCTTGTGCGGTTATTGGCGTAGGTGTAGGTCTTTTTGCAGGCAATGTCCTTCGTTCAATTGAATTTTTAGACAGAGGCGGCATTGTCGCTGGTTTGGTCTGTATTTGCGGTGGCATTGGCTTGCTCGTTGGGTTTTTTCTCCAAGCCAGTTTACAAAACAAAGGACATTTTCAAGAAAAATTCCCAGAAGAAGACAGCGATATTTTATAATGACTAATGGATAGATGATAATGGATAATATTAGTAAATTATCCATTATCCTCTATTTCATTTTCAACAACTGTTGCCAAAACCCTAAACCGATACCCATATCCACGACATTGCCACGCCGTCCATCCTTAAAATTCATAGGACTAACCGCCAAACGCACCCGAATCGTTGACGTATTGAGCTTCGATTCATACCAAGCTCGTTTGGCTTTCACCTTATATTTATAGTCTGCAAAAAAACCAAATGCTGGTGCAAAACTCGGGATACTCGACCCATCGGGCGAGGTCACATCCTCGGTTGAGGGTAAAGATAAAGCACCAAAACCAAGACTGACAAAAGGGGTAAACGCCAAACGCTCTTCATCAATCATCTTATAACCAACTGATAAACCTAAGCTAAACAGCGTTGTCGTCGTGTCTTGTGCCCAATAAGCATCTTTATAGTCAAAATCCTGTTTAACTCGGACTCTTCTAAACTGAATATTACCGCCTAAAAACCAATTTCGCTTGAAAAAATTTAAGTCGCCGCCAAATACCCAAGACGGTTTGAGGGATTTACTGAGGGGGTCATTCAGCGTTGTAAAACCTGCCCAAATATCGCCCGAAGTATAGACCCTGCTGTCGTCAACATACTTTTCTAACTCTGATATTTTCTTACTTTTAAGCAAACTATCGGTTCTGGCTGCTTCAATTCTGTACTTTTCCGCTTGTTCTTTTTCTAAAACATAATCCCTAAACCAATCGGGATACACGTTATATTGTACAGCAAATTTTAAAGGTTGGGCTTGTGGATGAAATTCAGAAATCTCTCCCAAAACCCGCACAACTTCAGCATCTATTTCAGGTGTAACGGAGTCAATAATAGCAATATCCACTATTTTTCCCACTAAATTGACCGTAAAACCGACCATGCCATCGGGTGCTTTTTCGACCCTAAAAGACTTTGTGGGCAATTTAAATGCCTTCAAAAACACATTCCGAAAGGCATCAAAGCCGCCTGAAAATTCGGTTAAAGAGTCGTCATAACGCAGCTTCGGCGGCCCAGATGTGTCGTAACGTGCGATGGCGAAAATGCCTTCCTGAGCATATATATTTCCTAAATAAGAAAAAAGAATGAGTAAAACAAATACGTACTTTTTCATTGATAATCAAGTGTTTATATTGATTTTTTTTGTCATTCTGAACGAAGTGAAAGAATCTGTATATTATTTTTATACAGATTCTTTCACTGCGTTCAGAATGACAAAAAAATGTTTAAAAGACAGAAATTGCTGTTGAGGAACGAAATCCCGACTCTATCGGGGAGGGGGTACAACATCCATATTTTCCTCTACTTTATCCTTCGATTTAATCAAATGCTTAACAACCTGTTTTGTTGCTTTTTTACCAATCAACAATTCCAAATCCTCTGCCGACGCTTCTCTAATCCGCTTCACAGAACCGAAAGCCGTCAGCAATTTTTCAGCCGTCACTTCGCCGATACCTTCAATGCCCGTCAATTCAGTTTGAATAAAATCCTTTGACCGTTGATTGCGGTGAAAGGTGATGCCAAAACGATGTGCCTCATTACGGGCTTGTTGTATCAATTTCAACGACTCCGATTTTTTGTCAATATACAACGGAATTGGGTCATTTGGAAAAAATATTTCTTCCAATTGTTTCGCAATACCCACCACAACCATTTGATTTTCAACACCTAACGCTTTTATACTTTTCATTGCAGACGACAACTGACCTTTGCCACCGTCAATAATAACGAGTTGCGGCAAGGTGCTGCCTTCACTCAACAGCCTTTTGTAACGCCTGTAAACGACTTCTTCCATCGAAGCAAAGTCATTCGGTCCTTCAACCGTTTTGATATTGTAATGCCGATAATCCTTTTTCGACGGCTTGGCATTTTTGAAAACCACGCACGCAGCCACAGGGTTTGTACCACCTAAATTGGAGTTGTCAAAACATTCAATGTGAAAAGGTACATCTTCCATCTGTAAATCGGACTGTAAGGTTTTTAAAATCCGTTCCGTCGAAGTCTGTTTCTGCGCCTTCAAAATCTCTTGTTTTTGACGTTGTAACACCGCAAATCGAGCATTTTGTTCTGATAACTCTACTAATTTTCGTTTATCACCAATTTTTGGAACAGTGACAGATACTGAGGGGTCAGCAAAAGTGAGTTCAAAAGGTACTAAAATTTCTTTATTTTCACTCAAAAATTTATCACGTAAATAAGGCATGGCAAACGCCAACATCGAATCCTCGTCTTCATCCATGTTTTTTGTCAACTCCAATGTATAGGTGTGGATAATCGCTCCGTTGACCACTTTTAGGTAATTGACATAAGCCATTTTTTCATCTGTGGCGATTGAAAAAACGTCCACATCTGAAATCGTGGAACTGACTATCGTTGATTTTCCTTGATAATCTTCAAAAGCGGTGAGTTTTTCCTTCAAATTTTGCGCTTTTTCAAATTCTAAGGCTTCCGCCAATGCCGACATTTCACGCTTCAAATGTTGCCGAACATTGCCAAACTGACCCCTCAGTATATTTCGGATTTGAGACACTTTTTCATTGTACGTTTCTTCTTTTTCAAACCCCACACAAGGCGCAGCGCAGTTTTTGATGTGGTATTCCAAGCAAACTTTGAATTTTCCTTTGTCAATCAGTTCTTGTTGTAGGTTAAAAGTACACGTCCGCAATTGAAAAAGCTGTTTTATCAAATCCATTAACTGTTGCACCCGATAGCCCGATGTGTAAGGGCCAAAATACATAGACCCATCGCGCACCACCCGCCGTGTGACGAAAACCCTTGGAAATCGCTCCATTTTGATACATATATAAGGATACGACTTGCCATCTTTCAACATCACATTATAACGTGGCTGATGCTCCTTGATGAGCGCACACTCCAACAACAGCGCATCTTGCTCACTGCCCACAATCGTAAACTCGATGTGATGCGCCAAACGCACAAGGGCTTTGGTCTTGATTTGCCTATCTTTTCGCTCGCCGAAGTAGTTCGATAAGCGATTTTTAATGTTTTTAGCTTTCCCAACATACAAAATCACGCCTTTGGGGTCTATGAATTTGTAAATACCTGCTTGCGTCGGCAGCGTGGGTGCTATTTCTTGAAAGTCGGTGGTGGTCATATTTAAAGTTTGAAAAGCCAAAAATAAAAAAATCGAATTT
>JANLQI010000292.1:0-4822 GCA_031367705.1 Saprospiraceae bacterium
TTGCATAATTACCCAAAGTTAGGCAACTTTTAGCCAATTGTACAAGTTTGATACGACTTAATTCAGTCCTTTGTTTTACCACCCCCTCAGTATTTCACCACTTTTTCTCTTTTTGAAGTGCATAAAGAAGCCGTTTCAAACTTAGTTTGAGACGGCTTCTTTATTATGAAACATTTTAAGTTAAATATTTAAAACACACATAAAATAAATTTGCAGAATACATTTTTTATATTATATATTTGTTTATTCTTACAATGAGACAATTCATTTGTCAACAACTAAAACATAAACCTTAATTTTTTAACCCATTTTGTATCACTCTTAAAAACCACTAACAATGGCGCAAGGAGATATTTCAAACACCAATCCTCAAAAAGAGGTCATTTTGCAGAAAATCGCAGAAGTGGGCGATTTAATCAAACTTTATTTCGGTGCTTATACCAAACTAACAAGCGGGCAAGGACGCGTCGGTCCTGCAAGTTTGGAGTTCATTAAGAACTGTCATAAGTATTCCGTTTTGACACCCGATATCTTGCCCGCTTCTTTCCCAAAAGACGATTTTCTGGCAAAGAAAAACGGTGTCGTGGACTTGTTCGATTTTACCGCCGCTTTGAATGGCATTGTTACGGACGGTGATGTCAGTGCAAAAATTTGCAAAAACGACTCAATGTATTATTCCAACGACTACTACATTGTCTTGAAAAAGGAATCTGGTCGCAACAACCTTTACAAGCCTTATTTCGAAGTCGTTGAGCCTTTCTACAAGAAAAGCAGAAACGACAACGGTGATGCTGGGAAAAAAAAAGGCGGCGGTACAGATACACCCCCTCAGTAAAATGCCTTAATTTTACGTTCAGCCGATTGAGATAAGGTCTCAATCGGCTTTTTTTATGCGGCCACTCTAACGCCAATAACATCGAGTTGATGATATCATAACATCGATTCGGTCATATCATAACATCCATTCGATGGTCGATAACATCGATTCAATCATATAATAACATCAATTCGATGGTCGATAACATCGATTCGATGATATGGAACATCACTTTGATGGTCGAGAACATCGAATTGATGTTATGGAACGTCACTTTGATGGTCCAGAACATCGAGTTGATGATATGGAACGTCATTTTGATGGTCGAGAACATCGACTTGATGATATGGAGCGTCTCTTTGATGGTCGTGAACATCGGATGCGGCATGATTATCCCCCCCTCAGTATAAAGCGACAAAAAAAAGTATTAATTTAGTTGTGAAGTTTAAATTTGTCCGTAGATTTGTCCGCATCCGTAAAAACGTCCGTTACTATGATTAATGTTAAATTTTACTTAGATAAGGCTGATAAAAGCAAAAAATATCCAATTCATCTTGTTTTACGTCAGAAAGACTTGCAAATAAAGGTTGCAACAGGCGAAAAAGTGATGAAAAAAGACTGGGATAATACAAACCAGTCCGTTAAGGATACAGAATATGCTCACAAGTCGATAAATAAATTTTTGAACTTCTTAAAACAAGAGGTTGAAAAGTTTTTTGACACCGAACCACATTCTAATTTCACCGACAAAAAGGTCAAAGACAAAATATCTTCTCTTGTCAATAGTCGGAGGGAAAATACGGATATTCATATTCTCTGTGAAGACGAAGTGACGTATGGCAATAAGGAAAAAGTGACTTTTGTGGATTTATTCGCAGGTGCGGGTGGATTCAGTGAAGGCTTTTTACAAGCGGAATATGGAAATAAGTTTTATGATTTTAGATTGGGTAGTGACATCAATGAAAATTGCGAATTAACGCACCTTGCAAGGTATAATTATCAGTTGGGTCTTGATGCGGAGTTTTTACGTCAAGACATCACAGAGCCTGATTTTTTAGACAATCTTCTGAAAAAACTAAACGGAAAAGAAATAGATATTGTCTGTGGCGGTCCACCTTGTCAAAGTTTTAGTTTGGCGGGGAAACGTAAGAAATTTGACAAAAAAGATGATTTATTTGCCCATTATCTCAAAGTTATTAGGCAATTACGCCCAAAATATTTTGTTATGGAAAATGTTAAAGGCATTTTGACAAAAGAAGAAGGACGTATTAAAGAAATGATTTTGCAAGAAATTCGGTCAATTGTTGACTTAAAAGAGTTTTCTCAATTAATCCATTTTGTGGCTCAACTTCGGAAAGTTGAAACAGAACAGCCTTTTATTTTAGACTGTTTTAATATGCGTTTGCAGTTTGAAAAAGCAACCGATAAGGAATATGAACAGCTAAAAAATAGCTATATCCTCAATTTAGAAAACAAATTTAGGCTGCTAACACCAAAGATTGTTGACTATAAAACAAGCAAAACGGATAAAAACATTAGTACCATTCGACATGGATTTAATTTGTTAAAAAGGGGTAAAGAATTATCCTACATCAGGAAAAGAGTAATTAATGAAAAGTCTTTTTCTGATTTAGATAATGACTTTTTTGCCCAACATTTTGATGACTTTTTGACTTCTATCGAACCAGAAACGATTGTTGGAAAAATTCAAGTTGCTTTCAATAATTTAAAACCAAAAGAAGACTTTTTAAAAGAAGTAAACCATATAATTACAGCACTTGAAATATTTTCATATTCATTTGATGAATGTGTGACTGGTTTAAAACCCTTCGTTTTGAAAGCAAATAAGGAACATGAGTTTGAAGAAATTCTATCACATATCAGATTGTACAAAATTGAGCAGCCTTTTGTTGCCTTAGCTTCAAATTATGGTGTTCCTCAAAACAGAGAACGCGTATTATTTATTGGTTGCCGAAAAGACCAAAAATTAATAAATGATATTCCTGCAACAGTCAGCGAAAGAGAGAAAGTAAATGTGTTTGAAGCCTTACATGATTTGGATTTTGTTGGCAATGATGACGAAAGATTTGATTATGAAAAAGTAGATTTAAAAACAAAATATAATGGCTCAACGGAAAAGATGTTCGCTCTTATACAGAAACGAAATATTGACGGAAAGCCAAATGAAATAGAAGGTTTAAGTTATGCAGAATGGTCGAAAAAAGGTCGTTTGAATGGACGTTTTGTTAATGCAAAAAATCCTTTTTATGTCAGAAATTTTGAAGAATTGGGAAATACTTTATCGCATTTAGTTGCCCCTTTACACAATCACAAAACAAGTAAACAAAATGATGATGTCGTGAAAAGATTGGGTGTTATTTTGGAGACTGGCGATTATGATTTAGCTAAAAAAGAACTGAAAAGTATTGGATTAGATTCAGAAAAGAGAAGTTATTATGTTTTGAAACCTGAAAGTCAAAGTTCAACAATCATGACAATTGCTGATGATTATATTCATTATTCAAATCCAAGAGCCTTAACTGTTCGTGAAATGGCAAGATTACAATCATTTGATGATTCTTTTGTGTTTCAAGGAAAACGCTCAACAGGCGGCAATAAAAGAAAATTTGAAGTACCTCAATTTACATTGGTTGGCAATGCTGTGCCGCCTTTAATGGCTCGTGCAGTCGCTTTGGAAATCCTGAAAAATATCAAATAGTTCATGCGACAACTAACTGAAACAGAAATAAATAGAATAAAAATACTCACTGAAAACTCAGTCGAATTAACTTTAATCGAGCCTACTGAAACTGGATTAGGAAAGTCTATCATGGACGCAACAGGTTCTGTTCGTTCTTATTTGAAATCAAAGAATATTCATGATTTTGAAAGCCAAAAACAAGGTCAAGAAAGTAAAATTCAGATAAATACTTTCTTGATTCAACAAGATGAATTTCTCGTTTCGGTGGCTTCATTGTATCGCCCGAATACAAAAAAAGGCGACCCGCGCATTTGGTTTAAAGGTTTAGGCAACTATGCAAAAGCCAATGATATTTTGGGTGTTTTTGAGTTTCAACAATCGTTGTACGTCTTAAATATTACACAACTTGATTTGGCAGCGTTACTAAACAGGGCTTTTTCCAATCCTTTGAAAGAATTGATTAGTGAAATCAAGCAAATATCGAATACAATTGCAGATGAATTACTAAATATGCTCAATAAAATAGCTAACAAGGGCTTTATTCCAGCAATGTTAAATGCAGATACTGCAATAGGGAGAACTCTTGAAACACTTTTAGGTATTGATATTAATTCATCCAAAAAACCAGATTATAAAGGAATAGAATTAAAATCCTACCGTGATAAAAGAGGGAATAGAAAAAATTTGTTCGCACAAGTGCCTGAATGGAATTTGAGTAAATTTAAAAGCTCTGCTGAAATTCTGGATAATTTCGGATACAGTAGAGGTGAAGATTTTAAATTGTATTGCACCGTTTCAACCCTCATAAGGAACTCACAAGGGTTGAAATTGAAAGTGGATGTAAATACAAGCCAACTTTTAGAGAATTCCAACAAAAATAATATTGGTGATTTTGTTGTATGGGGTTTAGAAACGTTACATAAACGCTTAATTGAAAAGCATAATGAAACCTTTTGGATTGCTGCGGATTCGAGAATAATAGATGGAAAAGAGTATTTTCAGTATAAAAAAGTTGAACATACAAAGAAACCAATTGTTTCTCAATTCGATATTCTTTTAGAACAAGGAATTATTACACTTGACCATTTGATAAAACGAAAAGCTACGGGAAGCGTGGTTGAAAAAGGACCAATTTTTAAAATCAAACCTAATGCTTTGGATTTACTTTTCCCACCAAGTCAGTCTTACGATTTGTTGGTTTAGATATAGGAGGTCATCGTCACCCCCTCAGTATAAATAAACAAATCCTACTTCATCTCCCACACATTATCCCCCTTATCACTATCCGCCGTATAAGTGCTACC
>JANLQI010000529.1:0-19656 GCA_031367705.1 Saprospiraceae bacterium
CAGAAAATGGGTGATAAAACTATTTCAGGTAGTTGTGCGCTTTCGGGTTGGGCAAAAAACCGAAAATTGTCTTTCAATTTAGAATCAAATGCTAAAATTAAGACTTTTACAAAAAGAGTAATTGCTCATGCCACTTGGCAAGAAAACGTGGTTGATGTCATTTTTGAAGTACCTAAAAACGAGCAATTGTTGCTCAAAGTCGCTCTTTCTCCTGTTTCCGAACAAAATGCACGTGAAAATTTAGCAACGGAAATGCCACATTGGGATTTCGATAAAACTCGAAATGAAGCCGAGCAGAAATGGGCAAAATACCTCAATCGCATCGAAATTAAAGGCAATAATGAGCAAAAAACCATTTTTTACACCGCTTTATACCATGCTTTGATACACCCCTCAGTATGGCAGGACGTAAATGGCGATTATCGAGGTTTGGACAATAACGTGCATAATACGAAGGGGTTTGCCTATCATTCCATCTTTTCCTTGTGGGACACGTATCGGGGCGCGCATCCGCTTTATACGATTGTGTGTCCTGAAAAAGTATCGGATTTTGTAAACTCTTTTATTGATGATTTTGAAAAAACAGGGCATTTGCCAATGTGGAATTTCCCTGGCAACGAAACGTGGTGCATGATTGGTAACCACGCCATTCCAGTCATTGCTGATGCTTATTTGAAGAATATCAAAGGTTTTGATGCCGAAAAAGCCTTAAAAGCTATGATTGCAACCGCCAATAGAGACAGTTTAGGTCTGAAACAATATCGTGAACACGGCTATATTCCTGCCAATACTGAGGGGGAGTCTGTATCCAAAACTTTGGAATATGCTTATGATGATTATTGCATAGCACAAATGGCAAAGGCGATGGGCAAAGACTCTATATATAACGTGTTCATTCAGCGCAGCCAAAATTGGAAAAACATTTTTAATCCCAAAACGGGCTTTTTTCAAGCAAAAATGAATGAAACCTTTGTCGAACCTTTTGAACCGCGTGAAGTCAATTTCCATTTTACGGAAGGCAATGCTTGGCAATATGCGTTTGCCGTGCAACATGACATCGAAGGTTTGATAGAAATGCTCGGTGGAAAAGATGCTTTTGAAGCGAAATTAGATGCGTTTTTCAACGATAAATCGGAAACAACAGGGCGTGACCAAGTGGATTTGACGGGTTTAATTGGTCAATATGCACATGGCAACGAGCCTTCGCACCACATCGCTTACCTTTATAATTATGTCGGAAAACCACAAAAAGCACAGCGTTTAATCCGTCAAATATTGACTGAATTCTACAAAAACGCGCCTGATGGCTTGATTGGAAATGAGGACTGCGGGCAAATGTCGGCTTGGTATGTGCTGTCGAGTATGGGCATTTATCCGACAAATCCATGTGGCGGTAATTATCAAACAGGCGTTCAAATATTTGAGAATCCTAAAATTAACATGAATGGACATTTTCTGAGTTTTAATCTGAACGATTCAAAAGGTGAGCAACTGAAACTCACTTCTCTCCCCAATAAAGCAAATGTTGAGTTCCTTGAATCTGTCAAAAAACAACCCATTGAGGGCATCGTTCCTATGCCTTACGTTGCCAAAGGCAATAAAATTTTCAAAGACAAACAAACCATCGCATTGGCATGTGCAGATAAAAACGCTGAAATCTATTATTCAACCGATGGCAGCACCCCATCCCTAAAATACACACAACCCATTGATATTCAAGAAAGTATAACGCTTCGTTTTTTCTCAAAAAAGGAAAATAAACAATCACAAGAAGCAAAAGCCATTTTCAAAGAATCGAATTATGGCTTTGCCGTGCAATTGAAAAACCCACCTGCCCCTCAGTATGCCAGCAATTCTGACCATCTTTTGGCAGATGGCGAGCGGGGTTCTGAACATTGGCAA
This sequence comes from Saprospiraceae bacterium, assembly GCA_031367705.1. Taxonomy (GTDB): domain Bacteria; phylum Bacteroidota; class Bacteroidia; order Chitinophagales; family Saprospiraceae; genus JAAFJT01. Next base: position 1,903 of record JANLQI010000529.1, read on the forward strand.
CTCGGCGGTTGGCAAGGCTTTGAAGGCGTTGATTTAGAAGCCGTTATAGATTTAAAAGAACAAAAACCGTTCAAACGTTTGGCATTGAGCTGCGTTCAAGACCAAAATGCTTGGATATTTTTCCCATCAGAAGTTCAGTTTTGGGTCTCTGAAAATGGTCATGATTTTACAGAAGTGGGTCATTTAAGTCCTGAAATTGGTCAAAATACTGAGGGGGTGCAAATCCAAGAATTTGATGTTGTGAGGAATGGTAAAGCCCGTTATGTAAAAATCATTGCAAAACCGACTGCACCGATACCGTCTTGGCACAAAGGCGCAGGTGGCAAAGGGTGGATTTTTGCTGATGAAATTATTGTTGAATAGAAAAGATTTGTTTATTTTTGTAAAAAATAAAAACGCATGACTGCTACATTTGAAGCCGTTGAAAAGGCAATAGAAGGGAGAATTTATACTGTTGCAGAGTATTTCGAGTTAGAAAAACACTCAGAAATACGTTATGAATATCACTATGGAAAACTCATTGCCATGCCAGAAGAAAGCAAACAAGCCAATAGAATCGCAGGAAATTGTGAATATGCTTTTAGAATTCATTTGAAAAGTAAAGGATATTTTACCTATCGTCATGATGTCAGAACCATCGTAAAAGATGGAAATATTTATCGCTATCCAGATTTAGTCGTTGCACCAAAATCTGATAGTTCTGATACTCATGCCGTTACAAAACCGGAAATGCTGGTCGAAGTGACATCTGTTAATTCAGAAAAAACCGACCATGAAAGCAAAATGCGTGAGTATTTGTCACTGCCGACTGTTCAACATTACATTATTGTTTCTCAAAAAGAAATGCTTGTTGAGGTTTACAGCCGTGATAAACGTGGTTGGCATTTTGATATTCTAACAGAACCTACGGATTTTATTGAGATAAAACTCCTTGACGCTCAATGCACTTTGAGCCTTTCCGACATCTATGAAGATGTGGACTTCTCCATCCTTTCTGACGATATACCTTCAGAAGCCTAACCTATTAATATTCCGCGATGAACATCAAACAAGCCTTAGAAGCTGAACATTCCAAAGCCCTCACTTTGCGTATCATCAACTATATTGGTGACGATGCCGAACGCATGGCAGAACTAATGGATTGCTTTTTTGCAGACCAATATCGTCTATGTCAAAGGGCTTCATGGGCAGTTGGTTATATGGCAGAAAAGAACCCAACGCTGCTTGAACCGTATTTAGAACGTATGATTTTGAACCTCAACAACCCTGTTCACGATGCCATTATGCGGAATACGATGCGGGTTTTTAGAGATTTGCCAACCATTCCCGACGAATTATTAGGCATCACTGCCGATGTGTGTTTTCGGTACGTCACGACCCCCTCAGTAGCGGTAGCGATTCGGTCGTTTGCGATGCGTGTTTTAGAAAAAATATGTCGTAAAGTACCTGAATTGAAGGAAGAATTAAGGTTGACGATAGAGGATTTGATGCAGCATGAAAAGGCTCCTGCATTTACATCTGCGGCAAAAGATGTTTTGAAAAAAATATGAAGTATGAAAAAGCGACCCCCTCAGTATTTTGAGGAAGTCGCTTTTTCATATTTTATACTTTATATTTCATATTTACAAAGTCACATTCAAACGTGCAAAAACGTAACGACCGTTAAAGCCCATTTGCTGAACACGACGAGAGTAAACAAAACGTCCTGCCGAGTAATTTCCAGAGTGCGTATGTTTGTCTTGATAGACATCCAATAAGTTATTCGCACCAACAGAAAGATTGACTTGCTTTGAAATTTGATAACCTACCGTTAAGTCCGTTACCCATTTAGGGCTGAAGGTTTGGTCAAGCGTTTCTTTTGTATTACCGTTGAAAGCATTGGCAACGAAAGCCGCAGAACTTGTCATCGTTGGGTCGAGATAAACAACTTCACCAAAATACACGTTACGAAGCATGATCGAGAGTTTATCTAATTTATAATTTAACATCACGCTGACTTTTGAAGAAGGCGACGCAATTTCCATACGGCTTTCGTCCTCGCGGTTAAAATATGCCCCTACTTGGTTCGTGCGGCGCAATTGTTCAGATGTCTTAATGAAAGGTTTGTTGACGGTGCTGCCATCTACAACATCAGAACTGTCACGTACCCGATTTTTGATAAAAGTACCTGCGACAGTAAAGCGTAAACTTTGTTTTTCTGCAATTTTCCAATCATAAGAAGCAACCGCTTCGATGCCTTGGTTACGAGTATCAACAGCATTGGTAAAGAAATTCACGGTATTTGCACCCGCTGCATCTAATTGAGCTTTCAAAGCTGCGTCACCACCTGCTGTAAAGTTATTGGTCAAAACGATGCGGTCTTTGATGTCAATCTGATAGGCATCAAGCGTTAATTCAAAGCCACCGACACGAGCCGTTCCACCAATCGCATACGATTTTGATGTTTCCTGCTTCAATTTAGGAATACCCAAAATACCCGCAGCTTTTGATTCATTGGTAAATGTACCCGCTTCAACAGGCGTTTGAACACCATTGACCGTAACGAATAAGGTATTGGTTTTAGCATAATATTTCTGCTGTTGCGAAGGCGCACGGAAGCCTGTTGAATGTGAGGCACGAATCGTAAAAATATCTGAAATCTTGTAACGCGAAGCCACTTTATAGTTGAAAGTAGAACCAAAATCCGAATAATTTTCAAATCGAAGTGCCGCACTGACCATAAAGTTCTTTGTAATATCTAATTCATTGTCCGAATACAAAGCCACGTTGCTACGTGAAAATGACCCTGCATTGGCGGGCAAAAAACCTGCAAATACTTGCGCCCCAGCCGCTATACCCGATTTGACATTGTAGTTTTTCCAAGAAGCGTCTTCGCCTGCTTGAATGCCAAATTGGTCAACACGGAACTCTGCACCTAAAGCTGTATTCAAGCCTTCTAAAATGGGATGATTTTTTGAAAAATCCACATTTGTTGTGTATTGAGCAAAAGTAGAACCACCTGCCTTAAATTCCCTTTGTAAAGGACCAGAGAAAGTTGTATCCGCCGCTTGTGAATAATTGACTGAATTAGTGATGTCATAGTCGAACTGATTACGCCCGATAGATTGACTCAAATCCATATTCCAAGTGCCTACTTTGCCACGTAACCCCGCAACAAATGCAATGTCCGTCACATCAGAATTGATAAGCGGTAAAAAACCATTCGGATAGATTGCCGAAATTTTCCCTGCAATAGCAGCCGGTGTAGCCGTCACCTCTGAACCTGATGGATAACGGAAGAAACCCGCACCCGTACCTTTTTTCTTATTGAAATTACCAAAAGCATAAACTTCAAGCCCATTACTGAGGGGTAAAGAAAAATTGGCAACAATGCCGCCTCCTTTTACTTCCGAGTTACCGATAATCATTTGAAAATCGTCGCGCGTCAATCCTTTTGCCCCATTAATTGAGTCCGTTCTGTTTTGACCATTTACAGCGGGCCAAATTCTACCTGTGTATAAACCAGTACGGTTTGTTTTACCTCTCGACACGTACTCGCCCGTTAAGTTCAAGTAGCCTTTTTCGCCTACTTTCAGACCGTAATTGAGTGCAAGCTGAATGGTTTGACCATCATTCGCAGACGTTTTGCTTTCTAATTGAGATGATGGATTAAACTTATTCCAAGCATAATTCTTCTCATATTGTGTCGCATGCGTACCGCCCGAGACGATGGCAGATAAGCCAATTCTTTTTTTCAACACAATATTAATAACACCCGCAATGGCATCTGAACCATACTGTGCGGCTGCACCATCGCGCAAAATTTCAACGCGCTCGATAGATGAAGCTGGAATGGCGTTTAAATCCGTACCAACGGTACCACGGTTCACCGTTCCGTTTACGTTAACAAGTGACGATTGATGGCGACGTTTACCATTGACCAAAACAAGTACTTGGTCAGGACCTAAACCACGCATTTGGGCAGGGTCAACGTGGTCGGTACCATCTGAGATGGATTGACGCGAAGACTGAAACGAAGGGGCTACATAAGTCAATATTTGATTCAAATCCACTTGGCCCACCTCGTTTATGATAGCCGATACGGGAATAACATCAACTGGAACAGGCGTTTCTAATTTCGTCCGTGTCGCATTGCGCGAACCGATAACGACGAGATTGTCCAAACTAAGACCATCTTCCAGGATGACATCTATGGCAGTTGATTTGCCAATAGTGACTTCTCTCGGAGAATAACCGACAAAGCTAAAAATCAACTTGGTGGCGTTGGCAGGAACGTCAATCGAATAGCGACCATCAATATCGGTTATTGCGCCCGTCGTTGTCCCTTTGACAACCACAGAAGCCCCGATGAGTGGCTCTCCCTTCGAGTCATTGATTTTACCAGTGATTTTACTTTGTGCGAAAGCCGTTAGACCGATAGCCATCAGCAACAGCGTGAGGCTGGTTTTTAATAATTTTTTCATACATTAAAAGATTTAGAAATTAGAGAATACTAAAAAACTGTTTTACCCATTAAAACAGTTGCTAAAAAGGTGAAGTGAATAATTGTGTTTGTTTTCACAATATACAAAAATTTAGTCAATAATAGCTCGTCAACAGTTAAAATACATACATTGTTTTAGAAACTTATCTTTGCCGTCCATTTACCTATGGTGTTAGAGACAAAAATCCTACATTTGTCACCTACTTTCAATGTTTTTTTCACAATATCCTTATCAGACAATCATTTATGAAAGACAATTTAGTTATGAAAACCGTTGCCATAGCCATCGTTTATTTTCTTTTGCGATTTATGGGTGGCAGTTTTGGTCAAATCATTTTATACCCAATTACATTACTCGTCACATTTCTCCACGAATTTGGTCATGCCGTCGGTGCAGCCCTCACAGGTGGAAGTATCAAAGGTATGCAAATCAATACGGATGGTAGCGGTATGACAACAACCTTGGGCGGAAATCAAGCAATTACTTTGCTGGGTGGCTATATCGGCTCTGCTTTATTTGGCAATTTGTTGTTTTATATTGGTGCAAAATTGGATAAATACCACCGTGTCACCCTTGTTTTTCTGGGAGGTTTGATGGTCTTTGCCAGCATTTTTTGGTATGACTCATGGCTTTCGACTTTAATTTTAATCATTTATGGCGTTCTCCTATACTTAATCGCTCGACATGCCGAATGGGTCAGTTGGGCATTGATGTTCTTTGGCATTGCTTCAACTTTATACATTATTCAAGACTTTAACTTCGGGCCTGCATCAGATTTGATGCAATTTGAAAGCACCGTTGGCGTATTTCCAGCGGTTATTTGGAAATATATTTGGTTGGCGGCTGTCATCGCTATCTGTGTTTTCAATTTCCGTTTGATACTCGGCCGCAAGCCCTTGAAAAAGCTAAAATGGTAAGAGATGAAAAACCTTTTAACAATCAGAGTATTGACCGTCGCCGTCCTCTTTCTGTTTATCAATAAACTGAACGATGCACTTTTAGCCCCCCTCAGTATTTTCGCTTCAATTTTACATGAGTTGGGTCATTCGGTCGGTGCGGTTATGAGTGGTGGTGAGGTATCGGGCTTCACCCTTGCGCCCGACTGTCCGTGTTTATACGCCTGTACGAGAGGCGGCAGTCCGTTTTTGATATTATTGGGCGGCAATATGTTCTCCATATCAGCCGCTTTTCTGTTTGTCTATATCGGTCGTATCGTCAGCAAAATGCCCGAATTTATCTTATCTACCTTGATATTTTTGTCTTTATTGATGTTTTTAACCGTAAAATTGATAGACGACGAAAATATCCTTTCTAATACACAGGTCGGTATTTATGTTTTACTTTTCGTTATTTTCATGCTGCTAAAGTCAGGTTGGGCGGGAACATTTCTCATCGTTTTTGGTTTTTTAAATTTAATACACATCGTCAAAGACATCATGACATCTGGCGTTTTATCAGATATCAGCCGTTATGAGCATCTTTTCCCTTTTATACCTACTTTGTGGTTAGTTGTGCTGTGGTTAGGCATCGTTGGGTACGTCAGCTTTGTTTTACTCTTTCAAATTTCGGAAACCAAGGTCAAATGGATTGAAGGCAAACGTTTCTTCAACAACCTTGATTTTGACAAAATACTGCTCTTTTTGTCCATTCTGCCAAACATGGCTGGCTTTGCATTTGACCAATTAATGGAATTTCTGGTCATAGAGTTTACAGCTATATTCAATGGTATTCGCCGCTTCTTCTCTATTTAGGAAACCCGCAATCTTCACCTTTTTCCCTTCTAAAACCGTATAGTTTTCAAAAAAATCCTTTAGTTCTGATTTCAAACTTTCCGATAAATCTGATATGTCAAAGATGTCAGATACTGAGGGGTCGTTTTCAGCAACAGCTAAAATTTTATCGTCTTCTACGCCTTGGTCAATCATCCGCATCACGCCAATCACACGACACGATACCAATGTCAAAGGCACAACTGTCACTTGCATTAATACCATAATATCCAAAGGGTCGCCATCATCAAACAAGGTTTGTGGGATAATACCATAATGCAAGGGGTACATCATCGACCCCCTCAGTACACGGTCGAGTTTTATCAAACCAGAGTCCTTATCAATCTCATATTTTGCACGAGAACCTTTCGGAATTTCAATAATTGCATTGACTACTGAGGGGGGCGTTTTGCCAATAGATACTTCATGCCAAGGGTGTTTCATCATCGTAGTTTTTAATTATTTCGAGCTTCCTTTTTTTTTCTTTCGGCTTCTCGTTGGGCATATTCTTTCCGATATTTTGCTGCTTTTTTTTCCGCTTCTTCTTTTGCTTTGCGCTCTTCAGCAATGCGTTTGGCTTCACGTTTTTTGTAAGCCTCAGATGACGAGAGTTTAGAATCTTCTTTTTTAGCCGCTTCTCGTTTGCGGTCAGCTTCAGCTTCCCTTTTTTTATCGGCGGCAGCTTCTTCTTTTTTGCTTTCCGCTGCTTTATCGGCTGTTTCTTGTTTCTTTATTTCCTCTGCTTTTTGAATCGAATCTAAGGGATTGCTTATCAAAGTCACTGCAGTAGGCGGCGTGCTTGTTGTATTTGCTACGGCTTGAGCATCTTCTTTATCCTCTTTTGCTTTGTCAGCTGCCCCTTCCCTCACTAAAGTCAGCCATTGGTCTTTCCCTTTATAACTCATTTGCAAAACCAAAGTATCGTCTTCGATAGATTGAATCAAAACAGCTTTTTCACGTGCTTTTTCACGCATTTTGTCCTGTGTAAAAAGGAAATTTTTATGAATGCGGTACTCACCTTCTTCTTTAATATTGAGTGTCGAATGGAAAATATATTTGCCATTCGACTTAAACTCAATGTCCACCAACTCGGTTTGAATCGGTACAACATTGTCACATTCCATCAATTGTAACGCTTGCCATTTGCCAACGATACGTCGTTCATTTTCACTTTTACAGCCAACTAATAATAGCAGAGCTGTCCCTAAAAATATTGCCTTTCTCATGTCCCGTAAAAAATATTGTGTGTCCCTTCTGTGACGTTATTTGTTTTCTAAAAAGTACACAAAGGTAAATAAGATTTTTGAATTATTTAGCTGACACGAATTTCACGAATTTCACGAATAAATTTTATACAATTCTACTTCATATAGAATAGCTGTTTTTAGTTCTACTTTGGTAGTTTGATATTAAGCACGTTCACGTTTCGGAAACTTTTGCCGCTAATCTCCCCCTCAGTATAAAGCCTGTTTTGAAGAACTTTTATCTGAAAACTTTAAAATGAATAAAATAAAAGTCCAGCATTTTAAACCATAAAACAGTGTAAAAACGATACTTAAAAAATTTATCATTTATCATTCATAATTTATCATTTCCTTAGCTATTCCTTACTTTTTATCAAAATTCGTAATTGTTACTTGTTATTCGTAAATTTGCGCCTTTATATCAATAAACCTTCTTGTTCCCTTTCAAATTTCCAAATAACGGATACACCAATATGGTAAAAATAGGCAACGTCGAAATAGGCAAATTCCCGCTTCTACTCGCTCCCATGGAAGATGTGAGTGACCCGCCATTCCGTGCATTATGCAAGGAACAAGGTGCTGATATGATGTACACAGAGTTTATTTCAAGCGATGGATTGATACATGATGCTGTTTCCAGTCTGAAAAAACTGGACATTTTTGACTACGAAAGACCCATTGGCATCCAATATTTTGGCGGTCAATTGGACTCTATGATACGGGCGGCGGCTATGGTTGAAGCAGCAAACCCTGATGTTATTGACATCAATTATGGTTGCCCCGTCGCAAAAGTCGCTTGCAAAATGGCGGGTGCGGGTTTACTTCAAGACATTCCGAAAATGATAGAACTGACGGCAGCTGTTGTCAAATCCACCTCAAAACCTGTTACCGTCAAAACGCGTTTGGGTTGGGACGAATCAACTATCAATATCGTTGATGTCGCCGAACGCTTACAAGATGTAGGCATTCAAGCACTTACAATACATGCGCGTACCCGCAAACAAATGTATAAAGGTGAAGCCGATTGGTCATGGATATCAAAAGTCAGAAATAATCCACGTATGAATATCCCTATTTTTGGCAATGGCGACATTGACAGCCCAGAAAAAGCCCTCGAATACCGCAACCGCTACGACGTGGACGGTATGATGATTGGTCGTGCCGCCATCGGTTATCCTTGGATTTTTAGAGAAATCAAGCACTTTTTTGCCACAGGCGAACGCATTGCCCCCCCCTCAGTATCCGAACGTGTGGCAGCAGTGAAAAAGCATTTGATTAGAGCGATAGAATGGAAAGGTGAAAAATTGGGCTTGTTGGAAACCCGTCCACATTACACCAACTATTTCAGAGGTTTGCCCAATATTAAACCATTCAGAATGCAGCTCGTGACGCTGAATGATACCCCCTCAGTATTTCAAGTCTTAGATGAGATTGAAGCGCATTATTCAGAGGTGTTTGAGATGGCTTGATTTTAAAACCCGCGCGGATTGCTCAATTTCACCTCCTTCGTCTTCAAATCATACCGCATCAAAACCTCAAAACTGCCATACGAAAATTGACCAATTTGCGATAAAATCCAATCATAAGCACCGCCCAAAGCCAGGCGGTCGCTCATTTGCAGCATAAAAGTCATGGATGCCGATTCCCCTATGCCAATAAGATTTGTGCGTCCTGCCCGATACGATACGCCCAATGTCATTTTCTCTTTTACCGTTGCACTCACATTCGTTTCGATATTCCACGGTGCATTTTTGACGTATTTAAACATAAACTGTGGCTTTAATGTAATGCCTTGAGCCGCTTGAAAAGCGATACCACCCATGAGGTAAAAATGTGGCGATTCCAATGCCGTAACTGGCGAATAAGCATTGATACCAATGACATTTGGCAAATAAAAAGGAACGCTCAAACCAATATAAGATTCTCGATATGTCACCAAAGTACCAAAACCAACATTTTCAAAATAACGTGTGGACAATCGAGGCGGAATAGAACGGTCGGCTTGCAGCACTGCAATATCGTCTGCTTGGTCAAAACGAGTCGTAAAACGACGTAAAGAGCCTTGTAAGCCCATTCGAATAGCAAAATTGCCTGTTTTTACGAGACTATACGACATTGCCAAAGTCCCTGTTTGAGTTTGAAAATACCCTGCTCGATTGTTCGTCAGCCCTGTACTGACACCAAAACGTTTTGACTTAAAAGCAGGTGTACTGATATGTATGGACTGAAAAGTGGGTGCGCCATTGAAACCCAACCATTGAGACCGATGATGCAACAAAACAGTAGGTAAGTCTCGATAACCCGCCGCCGCTGGATTGACAGCCCACGGGTTGTACATAAACAGCGTCCGATTGCTTTCTTGCTGTGCATGCACCCCCTCAGTATAGCTGCTTACAGAAAGCAAAACCAATAAAATTTTTATGTAAAAAAACTTGATTTCCATACATTTATGCCGTTTGTGTTGCTCAAAAATTATCGAAAAATAGTAACAAACCCACGTTGCGTGACAGACCGAGTGTTTAACCGAAAAATATAATAGTAAGTACCATCAGGTAAAGGAAGCCCTTTTGTATCACCTCGCCAACCATTCGTATAAGGTTTGGCATATAAAATGCGCTCGCCCCATTGTGTAAAAATCCACAACTCACTTTCATTCGTATGGTCTTTGGTGATACAAGGAATGACAAATTCATCATTTTGACCATCATCATTGGGGGTGATAGCAGAAGGAATGATGCACGTATCTTGTGCAAAAGTCGGACGAGCCGCATGAAGCGACCCTAAAAAAGCGCAAAAAAGAAACGTACTAAAAAAATATTTCATGGATAAAGTCATTTGTTTAGATCTGTGTATGCTACAATACGGTTTTATAGTAAAAATAGGTTCAAAATTATGAATCCCCCCCCAAAATAAGCGGATATCTTCCAGCATTTGGCTATTATTAACGTTGTGACCTACCAAAAAGCTTTGATTTTGCGCGCAAAGAATCCCAGTTCGTCGCCCGTTTAGTCGTAATATGTTGAGCATTAGACACATTAATATCCACAATATTGTACTGCTCAAAAATGACAGGGTCAACAAATCGCCGTTCACCTGTCTGCAAATTCGTTATCGCTATAACATCCCGATTCCGATTAAAAAGCGAGCCACCTGCGGGCGTTTTAATCGCATCTTGAAGATTGACACCATTCCGAGTTCTTTCAGCAATAAATTGACTGCAACTATATGTTTTTGAAAAATGGTATCGCTTGATGAGATATGTGCAAACTGTCTTGTAAAAAGCTGCAAAACCTTCGCTATTCGTCTCTCCTTGCTTCAAAATACTGAGGAGGTCAGTTTTCAAAGTCGGTTCTCCATTAAAGGTTAAAGCATCTGAAGTCACTTTCAGCGAAACATGAATTATTTTGTCAATACTATTGAATTGACGGTCATAAACGTCAGGATGCGTCAATATGTAACGTTCGAACTGAGCATCGAGAAGTGTATCCGAAATACGCTCTTGACCGATCCGATAGACGATTGAAGAACGGTAGATATTTTGACGAAACAGAAAACCCAAAATCAATAGGATGAGTATAAGGATTCGTCTGTCTGGTAAGTTTGAATTATTTTTATTGAAATTTTTAGATTTTGACATTTGTAAGTCGTTGTTATAAAGCGACTTAAAAGTAGCATAGTTTTTGTATTTAAAAATAAAACAATAGGGTATTTATTTTAACATAAAATTATTTGTTTCAAACAATTTGTATTTAAAACTAAAAATAGTATGTTTGTACCTTAATTAAACGAAAAAAAATATGTTTATACTGAGGAGGTTATCAAGGCTCGATTATCGTTATATCTACGTTTTGGGGAATAGCCATCACCCATTTCGCTACAAAATTGGCATAGCAAAAAGTGTCGAAAACCGTACAAAAGGCATCGAAAGAACGCTACGCGGCTACACTTATGAGATTTTTGCCGCCAAATTCTTTTTTGCTCGCAACATCGAACAGATGATGCACACCGTTTATAGCCCGTTGAATGCCCGTATGAAAGGAAGTGGAAAAACCGAGTGGTTTTGGATGGTGCTGCCGATTTCGCCAACAATCGTCTTAGCAACCTTATGGATAGTGCAGTGGATTTTTATACCGATATTCATATCAGCTTTGGCTTATATTTTTTTGAATAGAGGTATTTTGATAGAGATTTTATCAGAAGGCATGCCTGTCTAAGTTCAACCATTTTTTCCTATCCCAATCGAAATGTTCTGCATTATTCATCTTTTTTTTGTAGTCATACATGGAACTTTGCGCGTAGGCATGACCTGGATAGTGGTATTTTTTATGATTCGACAAACCATTTTGGATTTCACAAAGCAAAGTGAAAGTGCCTAAACTGCGCTTCATTTCGGTCGGGTCATAAAAAGCTGTTGTGCTGTATTGTAAATGATCTGTCAAATCAAAAAAACTACATGCCACAAGGCGGTCATATTTGTAAAGACACACTTCATACATCGGAAAAGGCTTGTGGTCGTCTGAAACCCAAGTATAAATGCTTGCCAAACGATTGAACCGATGTGCATACCACGCATCAAATAAAGCTATTTTTTCTTCAGTGATGACCGCAGGGCGATACACGCGCACCAAATCGGCATTGCGTTTAATAATGGCGCGTTGACTTTTAGTGAAAACAAAATCAGGTGACAGGCGATAACGTATCGGCATCAATTGCATCGTCATCACCACTTCTTCAAAAACAAAAGGAACGGTGTAATAGTCGAAGCGGCGGCGAAAGAAGTTCTCTCCGACCCTATCCCAACCGTTTAACAGGAGTTTTTCCCAGTCGGTCAGCGACATTTGCTCGCGATATAATTTTTCGTTGACGTCGTTATTCATGCCAATATTTTCTTATTTCATAGATTATACTGAGGGGGTGCTGTGAATGTTTCTTTCATGACGTAAATGAGTCATTTATCAACATCGTCTTGAACGTAAAAATAGTGTATTTCTGTTTTGAAAAGGCATTTTTTCAAGTGGTTATTTCTGAAAACAAAAAGGCCCTTGCAAACGAACTGTTCACAAGGACTTTTATTTTTTCGTACCCCGGGCGGGACTCGAACCCGCACGAGCGTGAGCTCACAGGATTTTCTTACCAACTACGACTTTTGCCGCTTGTTTGCCCTTTGCAAACAATTTGTGGTCTGGACTTTCTCTTCATCTTGCTCCACTTTTGAAGTTTAGATGCCGCCTATTAAGTCTCTACACCTTCCTTTTGACGAATCAAAAGACTTGGCTCGGGATTACCATCAGCATAACCTGTTAAGACTTCCCCGAATTTAAGCGGTTCTACATTGATCGTTTCCAATCAAGCACTCAAATTTCTGATGTTCTTTGCTCTATAATTTTCTGTGAGAGCATGGCAATTAGGACACAAAAGTTTAAGATTTGATAGCGAATTATTGTAACGATTACCATCAATATGATGTAATTCTAAAGGAATAGGTTGTTCTAACCATTCAATTAAACTACAATTTTCACATTGAGATAATTTTACATTTTCACGTAACAGTCTTAATTTCAACTTATGTGACTGATAAGTCTTATGTATTCCGTCAAAAATATCTTGCAAAGGCACTACACCTTTTTTCTGAATTTTTGAAATGCCATTTCCAGATTGATTTGTTTTAAAACAGCCCAATCTTTTAGCATGAGAACACAAAGTCTTATAATTCATTTTTAATTCCTGAGCAGCTTGACTCATACTTTGTGCATTACTACAAGTATTAATAAATAACTGTTCAAAATCGTCTGTGAATTTATAACTTGCCATGTTTCCATAGATTATTATGCGAGCAAAATCAAAGAACTAAGTCCTGCGTGTCTACCATTCCACCACCAAGGCAATACGAAATGCAAATATAAACGAAGTTACCACAAACGCAAAAAAAAAGCCATCTGAAAAGATGGCTACCAACTAATTAGTTGTGGAAACTGAGCGGAAAACGAGACTCGAACTCGCGACCCCGACCTTGGCAAGGTCGTGCTCTACCAACTGAGCTACTTCCGCATTTTTGACTCTTTAACTAACGCTTTTGTTAATTGCGATGCAAATATAGAACATTTGAAAACGAATGACCAAACTTTTTTAAAACTTTTTTCTGATAAAGTTTTTATTTTTTTTACAAAACACTGATAATCAACTATTTGCATCATAAAAAAATAAAAAAAAAGAATCGAAACCTTTATCCTTCAAATGCTTTTGTCAATTCTTCTTTATCATCAAAAGGATGCTTAACACCATTTATTTCTTGGTATTTTTCATGCCCTTTACCCGCTAAGAGTATAATATCTCCTTTTTGCGCCAATTTAACGGCTGTGCGTATCGCTTGCCGACGGTCAGGGATTTCTAAGACCTTTGCCATGTCTTTGGCAGTAATTTCAACTTTCATTTGCTCAATAATACTGAGGGGGTCTTCTGAACGCGGATTATCAGATGTGAGAATCAATGTATCGCTCATCGTTGCGCCAATTTTGCCCATAATACGCCTTTTGGCGGCGTCTCTATCACCTCCTGCCCCTGTGAGCGTGATTATCTTTTGATTGTCCTTACGGAAATGACGGATGGTTTCCAAAACATTCTCTAAGGCATCGGGCGTGTGTGCATAGTCAACAATGCCGACGACATCTTTTTCGACGTTGTGAAAGTAATCAAAACGCCCTTCTGCACCTTTCAGGTTTGACAAAATCGTCAACACTTCCAATTTATCAGCACCCATTAAAACTGCTGTTCCATAAACAGCTAATAGATTATAAGCATTGAATTCACCTATCACGCGGGCGTAAAAATCATGCCCGTCCATGTCGAGATGCAAACCCAACAAGCCATTTTCTATAATTTTTGCTTTGAAATCCGCAACTTTTCTAAGGGCATAACTGTGTTTTAGGGCTTTTGTGTTTTGTAACATGAATTTCCCGTTACGGTCATCATGGTTTGTCAACGCAAAAGCTGTTTTGGGCAGATTATCGAACAATAGTTTTTTTGCATCACGGTAACTCTCAAAGGTTTTATGATAATCAAGATGGTCATGCGTGATATTAGAAAAAACACCGCCAGCAAATTGAATCCCTGCTACCCTATTTTGCGCCAAAGCATGGCTCGAAACTTCCATAAATGCGAAAGTACACCCCTCAGTAATCATGTCAAAAAACAGCTTTTGAAGGGCAATTTGGTCGGGTGTTGTATGCGTAGATGGTATTATTTTCCCTGCAATCCGATATTCAACAGTTGAAACCAAACCACATTTATAGCCCAAACGGGAAAACAAATCGTAGAGCAAAGTCGCTGTCGAAGTCTTACCATTCGTACCTGTAATGCCAATAACTTTAAGGTTTTCCGTAGGATTATCATAATAATTAGCCGCTATTTCACCCAAAGCTGTCGCTGCATCAGCGACTTTTATGAAAGTAATGTCGTCTGTTTGTTCAGGTATTTCTTCACAAACAATGGCTTTTGCCCCGCCTTCAATGGCTTTTTGGATAAAATGATGACCGTCCACTTGTGTGCCACGTACTGCCACAAATAAGCAATCGGCTTCTACTTTTCGGCTATCAAAAACGATTTTGGAGATGTCTTGGCTCATGTCGCCACGACTGTCGAGGAGGGTAATACCCCTCAGTATATGCGTTAAATGTTTCATTTTTTAGTCTAATTTTATTGAAATAACATTGCCTGGATAAGCCACCGCCCCTGGGTTTAGAGATTGAGCGACTACCTTGCCATAGCCACTAAACGAGACACGTAAACCGCGGTTTTCAAGCAAATACAAGGCATCTTTTAGCCCCATACCAACCACAGAAGGCACTTGTTTACGGTTGCCGACATTACGTGGCAAGACATTCAAGGTATCGCCTTTGGCTCTCAAAGCTGACCAATCATCTTCTTTTATACCGCCGATTTCGTGTTTTAATCCCACATTTTGAAGCATTTTCAACAAATCTCCTTTAAAACCAACGTCATCGGGCAAAAAAGCAGGCGATGCCACAGGTTTTCCTTTTTCATTCAAAGGCTCGCTTAACGCAATATTTGAAGAGATGAGTTTGTCGGCTATTTCTCGGAAAACAGGTGCTGCTACAACACCACCATAATGTCCTGATTTAGGCTTTGAAATCATGACAATACACGAATAAATAGGATTTTCAGCTGGAAAATAACCGACAAAAGACCCCAAATAACCACCTGTATGTTTCCCGGGTTTGTCTTTAGAATAGTTCAGTTGTGCCGTCCCAGTCTTTCCTGCAAAACGATACTGAGAAGTACGCAAATGATAAGCCGTGCCACCTGGCAATTCGACAACCGATTCTAAAAGCTCTCGGGCTTGGGCAAGTGCATCTACTGAGGCAATGCGTTTATTTACAATAATCGGTTTAAAAGTTTTTTGTGTTTCGTTATATTTTCTAATTTCACTCACCAGATAAGGCTTCATCATGACACCGTTATTGGCAACAGCATTATAAAAAGTCAATAACTGTAAAGGCGTGATTTCCAACTCATAACCCACACTCATCCACGGCAATGTAATCCCACTCCATGTGGCATCATCCGCGTTTTTGATATTTGGTGGCTGCTCTCCTTCTAACTCTATACCCGTCGGAATTGTCAAATTGAAGTCTTGAAGATGCTTGATATATTGCTGGCGTTTATCATTAAAATAGCCATAGACCAATTTAGAAACGCCCACATTCGACGATGCCGAAAAGACTTCTTTAACGGTCATCAGGTTTTTTCTCGCTTTTTCATGGTCTTCCAAAAACACATCAGCATACTTATGTCGTCCGCCTTCAATGTCCACAGTATCACTCAAACGCACCGCTTTTTCTTCAAGAAGTGCCAACATAGAAGCCAATTTGAACGTCGAACCAGGCTCTACACGCACGCCAACAGCATAGTTGTAATCCTCCCACCAACCATCTTTAGTACGGCTCACATTAGCAATAGCTTTAATTTTACCCGTTTTTACTTCCATTACGATAGCCGTGCCATGCTCTGCTTGATAGGTTTCGCACGACCTAATGAGGGCTGTTTGTGTAATATCCTGCGTGTTCACGTCTAAAGTTGTCACCACATCATCGCCGTTTCGTGGCTCAATGTCCGTCAAATCTTGAAGCGGCACCCATACGTCATTACCCACCCGAATCATCGGAACACTTTCTTTACCACCACTCAATTCTTTGTCATACCGACCTTCCAAACCCACTTTTATATCGTCTTTAGTATAACCTAAAGTCCTGAGTGCCAACATTTTAAAGGGATGCTCTCGTCGGTTTGTCCTTATACCTATAAAACCATTTGATCGACCACCTCTAAAAACTGGAAATGTTTTAATGATTGCTAATTGGTCAACAGAAATATCTTTAGCAATCAGTTCATAGCGGCTTTTAGCTTGAAAATGTGTCCAAAGATAATTTCGCCATTCGTCAATCGAACTCTTTTCAGGTGTCAAATAGGTTGTCAAACACCATGCAAGCGAGTCAAGACTTTTGACAAACTCCTCTTTGCTCAATCCATCGGCACCAAAATCCATCCGAATTTCAAAATACGGTATTGATGTTGCCAAAAGAGAGCCATCTTCCGCAAGGACATTTCCACGTTCACCAGGCACTTCTCGGTTTTGAATATAGCGTTTGTCGGCTTCTTTGCGCCACCTATCGCCTTCACGGGTCACTATCATAAACGCTTTAAAAAAAATCGTCATGGCTGCAAGAACGACGATGGCTGCAACCAAATAAACCCGACCTAAAACATTATCTCTAAAATTGACTATTGCCATGATAAATATTTCTTTTTATACCCCTCAGTATTAAATCACTCTACTATAATGCGTTTAGTTCGTTGATTCGAAGCACGCAAACCAAAAGGCTCAACACGTTTCTCTATTTCAGACTGTTTTGTAGAAAGCATCACTTCTGCCTTTGCAGCATTGTATCGCCATTTTAAATCTTTAATATCTTTTTCTAATAGCTGTATTTGTCTTACTTGTTTATCAGCAAAGTTTGAATTAGCTATATAAATTAAGCTGATAAAAAATAAAAAAAACACAAATGGTATGTTGCCAAACACCCAATCTGACATCATTGTGCCTAAATGCGTATAGTCTTTTAGTGGACGTGCCATATTGTTTTTATTTAAAATTAAACAATTATGTTTTTAATTTTATTGAACTTAAATTTTATTTAAAATTCAATAAAAATATTGTAACTGCTTAGGATAATTTAAATA